>JAUXHF010000074.1 GCA_030621685.1 Spirochaetota bacterium | reverse complement strand
GGCCTCCGACTTCTCGTATTACAAGTTGTTAAGATATAGCTGCTAAGTAAAATCAGCAGGCCCTTTGCAGGCTAAAGAGAGCGGCGGTGTTTATAAAGTTGTTTTTTAAAAATTTTGTGTTACTTTTCTTTTAAGAGAAAAGCAATCTTGCAAATTTCCATTTTATTTTGAGAATGGAAAAAATTATAAAATAAAGTTTTGAGGATAAAATAAAATGAACGGAAACTCGCGCTATGATGAAGCTATTATCAATCCAATTCGAGAAGAATTTAAGGCTGTAGGTATAGAAGAACTCACTTCTAAAGAGGCGGTAAAAAGTTTTTTTGCTGCAAAAGATAAGACGGCAGTCTTGTTTATTAATTCGGTATGTGGCTGTTCGGCGGCTACTGCAAGGCCAGGTTTTATTGAATCGCTTAAGCATGCCAAGGCGCCATTGCGCAAAGTGAGCGTTTTTGCGGGCGTGGATGCCGATGCCGTAGCAAGCGCAAGGGATTACTTTGCTGATATTCCGCCCTCATCGCCATCCATTGCTTTATTTCGAGAAGGTGAGTTAATATATTTTATTGAACGCCGGCTTTTAGAGGGTCCCACAAAAGAATTGCTGACTGAAACGCTAAATATGGCCTACGAAAAATTTTTTGGCGACAGCATTGATGATGAAAAAGAGATAAAAAATCCCTTGCAATTAGTACAGCGAGATGTAACAACAGCAAAAAATCTTCTAACAAAGTCAGAAACTACACTGTTAGATGTACGGGATATTGTCGAAACCGAGGCAGAACCTATCCCTTTAGCGAAACTTGTGGATGAGGCCTTGGCTAAAAAAATTGTGAGTAGCTGGGATAAAGGTAGCGACTTAAGTTTTATTTGCTCCCATGGAGAGCGTAGCTTGCAAGCTGCTTTTTTCTTTCGTAAGCAAGGATTCCAAAAGGCTTTTAGCGTTGAAGGTGGACGAGTGGCTTGGATGAATTCCAAAAATTGAAAATTTCTAGTAAATTGAAAATTTCTAAAGAAGAATTTTATGTCCTAAGCTCTTGTTTATAAAAACAAGAGCTTGCTTTTTTGCGAAAAGCCTTTGTCTCAAAGCCGTATTTTATGGTATAATTTTAAGCATGTTGATGCCCAGGCCCAGGTAATGCTCAGGCTGCTTTATAACGTAGAGTTTGGCTTGGAAGAGTATTCGGCTGGTAGTTTTTTTAATGCGGGAATAGCTCAGTTGGCTAGAGCATCTGCTTGCCATGCAGAATGTCGCGGGTTCGAGTCCCGTTTCCCGCTCTTTTAGGTAAACTGGCCTCATTTAACATACATCTTGAAAGTAAAACTGGCGAAAGCAAGACTCTCTCAACATGGCTGAATGCGTGGCTGAATCTTCAAATTCCCCATTAGATAACCATGGCTTTAAGAGAAAGGATGCGTTATGTTTCTTTAATATGCCCGAATATAGTTTTGCAAGCGAAGGTTGCTCGTATTCAAAAAAATAAATTGCTGCTAAAATGCTGCTAAAATACCTAACTTTATTGGCAAACATAAAAAGAAAAAACTAAATACATAAATAGCTACTTAATAGCCTTCCCCCCAAAACCTTAGCATAAAATCATGAATGTAACACTTACCGAAAAAAAAGATACTGAAGATAGCATCGAGCTAAAACTTGAAATTGCAGCCGAGGATGTTGCCTCGAAATATAAGGAAATTTTGCAAAAGTTTTCTGCCAGCGCCCAAATACCAGGCTTCCGCAAAGGCAAAGCCCCTAAGCAGTATTTAGAAAAACGCTTTGGAGAATCCTTAAAAGGAGAGCTTTTTGAAGAACTTATTCCCGAGGCCATAAAACAAACCTTAGAGCAGGAAAAACTTGAAATCTATGGCAACCCCAGCTTGCCTGAAAAGCCTGAATATGAGAGTGGAAAAGCCTTAAACCTGTGCATTCGCTTTGAGAAACCTCCGCATGTTGCCATGCCAGAGCTTGAAAAGATGAGCATGTTAAGCCATGAAATTGTGATTACCGATGCCGACCTTGCCGCCCAAGGCAAAAGCCTCATGGAAAACCTCGTGCAAGCTAAAGAACGTTCAGATTCTTTTATAAAGCTTGATGATTTTATCAAAGCTAACATTGTTTTTAGCGATAGCAGGCTCGAGAAATTTTCTTTGAAAGAACATATGTTTATGTTTCCTAAGGAAGGCAAAGGCCCTTTTCCCGGCTATCTTGCGCCCTTAAAAGAATTTCTTATTGACAAGGCTAAGCCAAAAGATACACTGGAGCTTGAAATGGAATTTACCGAGCCGCATGAGCATGAAGACTTAAAAGGTAAGAAAACGAAGCTGAAAGTGGAGATTCTCTCGGTGGTGTACAAAGAGTATCCGGAGCTTAATCAGGAGACTCTGAAAAAACTAGGGCTAAACTCGAAAGAGGAATTTGAGGCAGAGCTGCAAGAATCTACAGCAGAGCTTAGAGAACATGTGCTTTTGTCTTGGGGTATAAAAAATCTGCTTAACGAGATACGCCCCCATGCTAAATTCCACGTTCCCCAGCAGGCAATAGAAAGTGTAGTGGCTGGGCAATGGCAGCAGTTTCAGGCTATGATGCAGCAGCAATCAGGAGGAGTATCTAAGCATCAGGCAGCAGGTAAGCCCAGTGGAGACTGGCTACGCCGAGCCAGCGTTCATGCGCGCATGCAAATTGAAAACTCTTTAATATACGAATCGCTAAACAAAAGTTTTGCCTTATCGCTAGATGACGAGGAAGTAGAAAAAGAAATTCAAAAAAAGGCAAAACAGGCTAAAGCTGCTGATAAAGCAAGCTTTCGCCGAGATTTCCTTCAAGATGAACAAGGCTATAAGGCTTTTGAAGAGCAGCTGCTGTATAAGAAAACTTGGAAATTTGCTATAACAAAATGTCAGCAAAAAAAAGGTTCCAGCTTTAATTTAGAACAAGCTTTAGCTACTCACTGAAATTTAAACTGAAATTTAAACTGCTAATTAGGCTGCCTTAAACATACTTAAACATATGTTTTAAAAAGAGACGTTGCTGTTTACGACCAAAATCAGCATTTGTTTACAAATAGCATGTGTATATAGGCAGGAGAGGCTAGCTGTTCCTGATAGAACAGTGGTTTTTTGAAAAGTATTAAAAATTGTCTATTTCTGTTGAAATATTCAAGGAATCTATTATTCTATACTACAAATTTTTTTGAACTACTCTGGCAAGGCTATGCCATGGCTTAATTTATCTTAGCGGATAGAAGTTACTGGCCCAAGATAGCTGCCCTAGTGAAATAGTACACAAAGCTGGAGAAGAAAGCTATGTTTATCCCCTATGTTATCGAACAAACGCATTTAGGCGAACGCGCCTATGATATTTACTCTAGGATGCTTAAAGACCGCATCATTTTTTTAACAGGAGAGATACATGATGGGGTGGCGAATGCTATCATCGCCCAATTTCTTTTTTTGGAATCGCAGGACAGTGAAAAAGATATATATATTTATATTAACAGCCCGGGTGGAGTTATCTCATCTGGCCTAGCCATTTACGATACCATGCAATATATTGCCAACGATGTGGTAACCGTATGTCTTGGGCAAGCAGCCTCTATGGCAGCGGTGCTTTTAGCCAGTGGCGCGCCGAAAAAACGTTTTGCTACGCCGTATAGCCGAATTATGATTCACCAGCCGCTAGGTGGCGTGCAGGGGCAAGCTAGCGATATTGAAATTCAGGCTCAAGAAATACAGCGCTATAAAAAACTTATCAATGAAATACTGGCTAAACACACCAATCGAAAAATCAAAGAGATAGAGAAAGATAGCGATAGAGATAACTTTATGGATTCGAATACGGCGCTAAAGTATCGGTTAATCGATGAAATCATCTCCTCTCGGCAGGGAGCGAAGAAGGGCCTTGCTGCTAAGAAAGCTAGCGATAGCGGAGCTGCTGGCAGCAGCTCTGTTAAAAAATAAGTTTTAAATTACATTTCTTGATTTCGTTTCTTAGACAGAGCGAATATTTGCTATAAAAAAGGAATTGCCAGATGGAAAAAAAAGGGGAAAGTGAAGATACTTTGTTTATGCATCGTTGTTCCTTTTGTGGCTATGTGCATAAAGATAAAAACCGTTTCTTAGCCGGCGATAATGCCTTTATTTGCATGAACTGCATGCGTAGTGGTCGGGGTTTGCTTGTGGCTAAGACATTAGATCCAGAGGTTTTAAAAGCTCAGGTTCAGCAAGTGCGAGAAGCCTTCATGGCGGTAGAAAAAACGTCCATGAAAGAAGCTGTGCCAAAAGAAGAGCCGCTAGCGGCCTTAGCCAAAACCTTGCCTAGTCCTAAAGAAATTCATGCTGTTTTCGATGAGCATGTTATAGGCCAAGATGAAGCGAAAAGAAAACTCTCGGTGGCGGTATATTTGCATTACCGCCGTTTATTGGGAAAACGAAATGATCTGGGAGGTTCTGCTAGCTCTGCTGATTTTGGAAATCTGGAAAAGCTAGTTTCTAGCTTAGAGAAATCGCCATCCTTAGAAATAGAGAAATCTAATATTTTGCTGATTGGCCCCACCGGGTCGGGAAAGACTCTTTTAGCTTCTACGCTGTCGAAATTACTTAAAGTGCCTTTTGCCATTGCCGATGCCACCACGTTAACCGAGGCCGGCTACGTGGGCGATGATGTGGAGAACATCGTTTTACGCCTTTTGCAGAATGCTGACTTCAATTTGGCATGGGCCGAGAAGGGCATTATTTTTATAGATGAGATAGATAAGATCTCACGAAAAAGCGAAAATGTTTCTATTACTAGAGATGTTTCTGGCGAAGGCGTGCAGCAAGCACTTTTAAAAATAATAGAAGGAACGGTATCGAACGTGCCGGTGCAAGGTGGAAGAAAGCATCCTCAAGCACGGTCTCTATCGGTGAACACGAAGGATATTTTGTTTATTTGTGGGGGCGCGTTTGTGGGACTCTCAAAAATTACATCGGCAAGGCAATCTGCTTCTAGCCTAGGTTTTCAAACGAGAGTGGAAAAACCAGATACTCTGAGTCTGTCTAAACAAGAGCATCCTAGCCCCGATGACCTTGTGAAGTTTGGGCTTATTCCCGAGCTTGTGGGGCGATTGCCGGTGGTCTCGATGCTGGCAGAACTTTCGGCTTCAGAAATGCGCCGTGTGCTGCAAGAGCCAAAGAATGCGCTGCTTCGGCAGTACGAAAAACTCTTAGAGTACGAGGGCATTAAGCTTGAAATTAAAGATGACTTCTATGACCTTGTTATTGGGCAGGCCCAGAAACTTTCTATGGGGGTTCGCTCGTTAAGAAGTGTTCTTGAAGACGTTTTCCTAGATATTTTCTACGATGCCCCCAATAAAAAAAATATGACCGTAGTTCTATCGAAGAAAACCTTATTAGATAAAAACTACTTTCAAAAAAAAACAAGAATAAGCTAGCTAAAAATGTCAAATAACCTTGAGGGAAACGAGGAAGAAAACGTCCTTGTAAAAAGCATCTTGTTGCAAGCTGAAAACTACTTTCAAAAAAAATAAGAACAAGCTATCTAAAAATGTCAAATAACCTTGAGGGGAATGAGGAAGAGGCCGTCCTTGTAAAAAGCATCTTGTTGCAAGTTGATGCTGAAAAGGCGCTGCTCTCAAGAGCCGCCGATTACCTTGGCTATCTTTCTTTACTGGGCGTTGAGCGTGCTGGCTCGGGGCATCCGGGCTTGCCTTTGGGCTGCTCGCTTTTGGGAGCTTTTCTTTACCGTTATGCATTAGCGACTCCGCCTGCTAAGAGTAGGAATTTATCGGCTGGCGGTCTTGAAGAACAGGCTTTTAACGTTAAGGGTAAGGCATCAAAAGAGGTAGAGGCTTTTATAAGCGCGCATCAAGAGGCGCTTTATGATCTCTTGCGAGATCGTTTCGTGCTTTCGGCAGGTCATGGATCTATGCTTCTTTACGGGTTAAACTATTTGTTTTCTCGAGGAATGAAGCTTCAAGATATTGAGAACTTTCGCCAGTTAGGCTATAAAAGCCCCGGTCATCCAGAATATAATCCTAAGGATTTTATAGAAACAACAACAGGCCCGCTTGGCCAGGGCTTTGCCAATGCGGTTGGCATGGCCATCGAGCAAAATATGCTTATGGCTAGATTGCCCGCACAAAAGTGGTTTTATCCGGCTAGCGTTTTTACGCTGCTAGGCGATGGCTGTATGATGGAAGGTGTTTCTTATGAAGCGGCATCGTTGGCGGGGCATCTTGGCTTAGAAAACCTTGTAGCCATCTACGATTCAAACAGTATTTCTATTGATGGAAGAACCAATCTTACCTTTACCGAGAATGTTGCCCAGCGCTTTAAAGCGATGGGCTGGCAGGTGTACTTTGCAAATGGCCGAGATATCGCCTCTTTACAAGAGACCTTCTTGCAGCTAAGAGTTGTAGCTGAAGAGAAAGGAATGGGAAGGCCTAAGCTGATCATCATGAAGACGGTGATAGGGGAGGGGCTTCTGAATTTACGAGATACTGCCAAAGCCCATGGCTCTCCGGCTGGTCTTGCCGAGATAGCTTATTTCTTGAAGAATTCTGCCTTAGCGCCTATTTTGTTATCTGGCGGAGCAGAGGCGCCAGCCGTGGTAGAAAAACACATGAAAGATGGGAAGTTTCCTGCTAGAGAAGAGGTTTTCAATGAAGATTTTCTTAAGACTTGTCCGGCTGAGAAAATTTTTAAGCATCGCTGGCAGAGGCTTGTTTCTGCTCTTGAGAAAAGCCCGCAAGCTATGGCAGATTTGGCTACTTTGCTTAGCGAGTATAGCCCGGGGGCAACGAGCTCACAAGAAAAACAGCAAGCTTTTCGAAAAGATATTTTTGCCTATTCATTGGGCCATGCAAGAAAAGCTGAATCGACTCGTAAGGTTTCCTCGGAGGTATTGCAGCTAGCAAGCAAGACTTTCCCTAATCTTATAGCAGGTAGCGCTGACCTTGTTGCCTCTACGCTAACAAAAGTTGCATCGAAAGATGAGGCCATGTACATAAGTAGAGAAAATTTTCAGCCGGCTAACATAGCCTTTGGCATTCGAGAGCATGCCATGGCGGCTATTGGCAATGGCTTAGCCCTTGGCGCTCGTTTTATCCCGCTTACGTCTACGTTTTTGGTATTCAGCGATTACATGAGACCAGCCATTCGCTTAGCAGCACTTATGCAGCTAAAGCAGCTCTTTGTTTTTACACATGACAGTTTTTTCCTAGGTGAAGATGGCCCCACGCATCAGCCGGTAGAGCATTGCAATGCGCTTAGGCTTATTCCCAATTTGCTGGTGTTCCGCCCTGCTAACGAAGCCGAGACGGCCTTCGCCTACTTGTATTTTTTTGAACACGAGGAGCCTGCTAGCTTGTTGCTTACTCGCCAAAAATTAGGAGAAGCTGTTTTCTGGCATAGCTGTTATGCCAATCGTGAGTTGGCCTATGAATCTTTCCAGAAAGGAGCCTATATTCTAGAAGAAAGCAAGGGGAACGAGAATTCTGAAGCCTCGGCTGAAGCGAAGACTGATATTGTATTGGTTGCCAGCGGATCGGAGCTTACCGTATTAAGTGAAGTAAAAAAACGTTTAGAAAGCCATGGCTTTCTAGTGCGATTGGTGAGTATGCCTTGCGTGGAACTTCTGCATAAAAGTGGAGAAAGCTATCAGCAAGCCCTTTTCCTAACAGAGCAACGGGTGCCGGTGTATTTCTTAGAAGCGGCTGCCCAAAGCCAGCTTAATTTGTTTTACAAAGATAACGTTTTTGTGAAAGGCTTCCAACGTTTTGGCGAGTCGGCTAAAGCGATTGCTTTGCAAAAACATTTTCTTTTTGATGCTGCTAGCGTCTATGATGACATTATGAATCGAGTTCTTGTTTTGCGCTAATTTTTATAAAACATGTTTTGAGGTTTAGCCGTGCATACTCGATGGAGAAAAAAATATTTTTCAAGATACTTGTAAAAAATATGAAACTTTTACGCTTTCCCCATATTTTTATAAAGCCAATCAATAATTTATTTTTTTTGATTTTCTTTATACTCCTTGGTCAATCTTTTGTTTTTTGTCAGGCTAATAGAGATTCACAGAAGTATTATTCAAGCTTAGCTCTGTTTTCATCGGAGGATATGTTGGAGGTTTTTCCAGCTAAAGCAACTTATTTTCTCTTCTTTTTTGGGACGCAGTCTGCGCCGCTCTCCAGTTATAAAAATATTCTTGACTTTTTACGGGTAGATTATGTAAGGTCAGCTTATGTAGCCTCGTTTGAAAATTTCCACCAGTATACTTTTGATATCAATTTACTAGAGAAAAATAGCTCATCTCCAAAAGAGAATTTGCCTAATAGCGGAAGCGGAAATTTTGCTCCTGTTCCTAAGAGTTCGGCAGAAAGCGCTGCTTTGAAGTTTGAAGTTATTCCCGGAGTTAGCGTAAAAACCTTAGTTTTTTTAAGAATAGAAAACATTCTAAACCCCTGGAATTTGTATTTTAATAAATTCAATTTTAACATAACAGTAACACATTCTAAAGTTTCAAATATACTAGCCCCTATTTCTTTCACCGAGGAAGATTACTGGAAAATTTACTTCAAATATTATTGGTAAGAGCTTTTTTTTCACTAAAGAAAGCTACTGAAACCTATAAATAGAAGTTTTTTGCTAAAATTTC
>JAUXHF010000388.1 GCA_030621685.1 Spirochaetota bacterium | reverse complement strand
CACGAATACCAAAATTAGCTACCTTTCCAAGCTACCCGAAACTATAGAGGTTCAAAAAAACAAAACAACCTTTATTCTTATGCGTTCTTTTTAATATGTATACGCTTATCGTTCATGGTAGTTTTCCATTTTCAATGGACAAAACCTAAGGCCTTTATGCTTGTAATCAGCAAGGCTTCTTGGCCACATCGGCAGCTCTCCTAGAAAACTCCCAAAAAGAAAAAAGCAGAAATACTTACAAACATCAACAAAAACCCATGTATACGCTTATCGCTCATCGTAGTTTTTCATTTTTGATGGACAAGACCTTTATGCTTGTAATGAGCAAGGCTTCTTGCCCACATCCGCGGCTCTCCTAGAAAACTCCCAACAAGAAAAAAGCAGAAAATGCTTACAAGTATCAACAAAAACCCATGCATACGCTTATCGTTCATCGTAATTTTTTCATTTTCGATGGACAAAACCTTTATGCTTCTAATGAGCAAGGCTTCTTGGCCACATCGGCGGCTCTCCTAGAAAACTCCCAAAAAGAAAAAAGCAGAAATGCTTATAAACATCAACAACAAATAAAAAATCCCCGATATCTGAAGAGCCTCGAAAACCCAACTGAAAATATTATAATTGGCGTTTTTTTAGACGGCAGCAAAAGTGAGGATCTCATATATTCCCTCTTGCAAGCGCCTAACAAAACGTTTTCTTTGCGGCTAGAAGCAGCCGGGCTTTCTTTTACTATCGAAAGATTAACAGGGCAGCTTTTATCACAAAAACATAAAGGATATGCACTGTGCCTAGAGAATATTGAAGCTGCCAAAACAGAAAATGACCCACAACATGCATTGCCAGTTCCAGTTCCAGTTCCAGTTGGCGATGCTATTTTTACGCGTAAAACTAACACCGCCCTAGCCATTCGCACAGCCGACTGCATCCCAATTCTTCTCTATGACGAACAAAGCAGTGTAGTTGCTAGCATTCATGTCAGCTGGCATACCCTATATGCTGGCATTTTAGATAATA
>JAUXHF010000210.1 GCA_030621685.1 Spirochaetota bacterium | reverse complement strand
GCTTGTTCCTAAAATTGAAGCCGGAAAGAGTTTCAAAATATCAGCGCCGTTTTCTAAGGCGCCAAAACACTCACTCGCCGTAAATACCCCTGCAATAGAAGTTAGACCTAAGCGCTTTGTGCGCTGTATAACTTTGGCATCAAAATGCGCCGAGACCATGAAACTGGCGCCGGCTGCGAAAGCTTCATCCACATGGCTTTCCTTGATAACCGTGCCAGCTCCTATGTAAATTTCTGGGGCGCCATGTTCATGTTCATGCCCCGCTTTTAAAAGGCCTTCATCCTTAGCTTTAGACAGCAGCTTTATGCTTTCTAAAGCCTGCGGGGAGTTTAAGGTTACTTCGATTAAGGTTATGCCTGCTTGGGCTATAAGCTCTGCTACTTGAAGAACTTCGCTGGGCGTAATGCCGCGTAATACCGCAAAAAGATTTCTTGCTTTGAATGAAGACATAGATGGCTACCTCGAATAATTGGCTTAGTTTTTTATGTATCTTTTAATTTTAGTTTTTATATAACAAATAGAGTAACTTTCATTTAAACATATGTTTTTTGAAACTTATTTTCAGCCTATGGAATTCAGCGAAGAAAAAAAGAGTTCATTTATTTTACCATAGTCGTGTAGGGGGAAGGCTGAATATTTAAGAGCATAGGCTCGGGATTTTTTTGCCTTGGTTAAAGCGCTGTTATACCGGCGAGCTGCCTCCGAAGAAAGATTGGGCAGTTTTTTAAGAATGGAATCTTTGTCCTCAAGGTTTCCGTGAGAGGCAATAACAATATCTACTCCTGCTTCTAGGCAAGCTAAGCCTCGCGTGGCTAAGGGGCCTTTTAGGGCCTCCATGAAAATACAATCGGAGAGCAGCAAGCTATCTATGTTCATGTCCTCTCGTAGCAGCCCTTGTATGATAGCTTTTGATTGCGATGCCGGAAGAGCCGATAGCGATGAATATCGTATATGCGCTAACATGCCTACGGGGCAGTCGGCATTAAAACGAAAAGGGTAGAAATCGCTTAAGAACATCTGCTCTACTGATATTGAGCTAGTAATTTCTGGAAGGCAGGTATGGCTATCTAGCGTAGCTCTGCCATGCCCGGGTATATGTTTCATGGTGGGAAGCACGCCGGCATCTAGCATGCCTTGTATCTGATGCCGGCCCAGCATGGCTGTGCTAAAGCTATGTTCATGAAAAGATCGTTTAAAAGTAAGGGCATGGCTTTGGGCATGTCGCAGGTCTAGCATGGGCGCAAGGTTAACATTTATACCTAAATCGAATAGGGTAGCACCTAAGGCAAGCCCCATAAGATAACTTGCTTCTTGAGCCTTCTGGTAGTTTTTGTGCATGGCCTGGCCTAAGATGCTTATTGGCGGATAAAGCGGCCAAGCTGTCGCTGTCTCAGGCTTAACCCGATGAGATGATATTTCTTGGCTAGGTGAAATTTTGTTTGGCTGCTGCTTGCTTAGCGCCGTTTCTCCGTAACCTTCTTTTGTGAGCCGCTGGTTCACGCCGCCTTCTTGGTCGATGAAAATAGGAGCCTTCCAGCCAACAGCCTCTCTAAATTGAGCGATAAGTCTTAACAGCTGCTCGCGATGCTTGCAGTTTCTAGCAAAGAGAATAAGCCCGAAAGGCTTAGCCGCAGAATTTTTGAAAAATTTAAACTCTTCGCTACTAAGAGTTTCGCCGTAACAACCTAAGATAACAGCTTTGGTGTTTTGGGGAATAGAAATAGCTTTGGGGTTCTTATGTTCTGGCATGGCTGAATTAAGGCTAATTCTTTTTCTGGTTTTCTGAGAAAGGCCGATGCTTTATCGCCCTATTTTACCGCCTAATTTATAAACGGTTATCTATATAGTAATCTTTATTTTTCGCTGGCCTTGAAGCATGGCAGGCTAGCAAGGACCTAGCCTGAAATTGAAAAGAAAGCATATTATTCTTTTAAGGCTCCAGCTGATACGCCTTCAACAATTTTATTATAGAAGAAAACATAGAAAAGCAACATGGGAATAATGCCAATAACTAAGGCTGCAAATAACAAGCCGTAATTACGAGCCATTCCCCCAGCAAAGGCATTGATGCCAACAGGCAAGCTACGCAAGGATTCATCGCTGGTTAACACAAAAACAAAGATAAATTCATTCCAGTTTCCCAGCATAGAAAATATGAGCATGGTCGATATTATGGGCATGGAAAGTGGGATGATGATGCTATGAAAAATCTTAATTTGTCCGGCGCCATCTAGGCGTGCCGATTCGATTATTGAATCGGGAAGACCTTTTAAATAGCTTGTAGCCAAGTAAATTAAAAAAGGCAGACCAAAAGCAATATATGGAAGAATAACTCCCAAGTAAGTATTATCGATACCAAGATTGACCTCTAGTAAAAACAATGGAATTAAAACAGCATGAACGGTGATGAGCAACCCTAGCATGAAAAAAGCATTGATATAACCAGAAATACGATAGGGGAATTTGGTAAAGGCATAGGCTATAGATAACGCTAAATATACGGTTATGAGACTAGAAATTAAAGTGTAAAGAATGCTATTAACAATATATAGACCTAAATTCCCAAGCTCCCATGCCAGCAAAAAGTTATTAAAATACCATTCTGTTGGTAGCGAAAATATATTTTGAATAATCTGCTTATGGGGCTTCAGAGAGCTGATGAGCAGCCATAACAAGGGGACTACTGTTAGCAGGCTAAAGAAGAACAGGAAAAGATAAAAGAAAAACTTAATTCTGCCGGATATTCTTGCGCTAAGCATATTTCTTCTCTAATTTTTTAAAATATTTTTGCAGAAAAAGAATAAAGACCAAACTAAGAACTACAATAACTACGGAAACGGCAGAGCCAAAACCGTACTCATAGTATTTGAAGGTGTGGTAATACATGTAGATGGCTATGACTTCGGTGTAATGAGCTGGGCCGCCGCCTGTCATGGCAAAAATGAGATCAAAACTTTTTAAACTTCCAGATATCGCGAAAATAAGCGTAGTGAAAATAACGGGGATCATTTGCGGAGTAATAACTTTAAATAAAATTTGTTTTTCATTAGCGCCATCGATAAGGGCAACCTCTACTAAAGATTCTGGTATTCTCCGCATATTGGCAATAAAGATAACCATATAGACGCCCGTGTAATACCATAAAATAACAAACAAGATTGGCAGAATAGCAAAGGTTTTGTTTTCGAAAATTTGCACGACGTATAAAGGATCGCCGGTGAGCGCACGTATGATGGAAGTGTATAAGCCACCGGGGGCAAAAATCTGATTCCACAAGATGGCCACGATAATCGCCGAAATGGCAACCGGGAAAAAAATCATGGCCTGAAAAAACTGCCCGAAGCGCACAATTTTCCGATAGACAACATAGGCTAAGATTAGCCCTAATGGAATCTGCCCCAAAACAGAGACCAGCACGATGATTATATTATTCCGAAGACTGTGCAGAAACACGGTGTCTTCAAACATTCTTTTATAATTGTCCAAGCCGACAAATCTTGCCTTTTCAACACCCGCCCATTCGGTGAAACTGAAATAAACGCTGAAGAATACCGGGAAAACAATTATCGCCGTATATATCAGCAAGCCCGGCGCTATGAACAAAACGTAATAAAATTTTAATAAGCTATGCTTGCTTCTGTAGGTACTCATGAGTATGGCATTCTTATCCCTGCCATTATGCCGCTATTATGCTTGCTATTATCCCTGCTATAATACTTGTGTATGCTTGGTGTGCTGCCCTGCCCTGTATATGCCCTGTATATGCCCTGTATATGCCCTGTATATGCCCTGTATATGCCCTGTATATGTGT
>JAUXHF010000272.1 GCA_030621685.1 Spirochaetota bacterium | reverse complement strand
TTGGGCGGAGAACCTATGAAAGAAAAATTATCTATTTATATTATCTTGTTTATCATCGTGGAGGCATGTGGCTTAGCGCTGTACGGTCTTCATCAAGATAGATGGGCATTGCTCATCTTAAGCGGCGTAGCTACCCTGCTACTGGGCTTGCATTACTTTATGTATAAAAAAGAAAGCATCAGCGAAGCCCGGCTTAAAGAGGTTGATAGGCAGCTATCCGACATGGATGACCGCCTACGCAAACTTAGCAATAGTCGATTCTAAATCAATACAATAAAAGGCAGGCATTCAATGTATTTTGCAAAAATATCAGATGAGAAAGCACTTCTTGAAAAACTTCAAGAACTTATTTACAGTTATTACAGAACAATAGAGGAAACAGGTTTTGCTGGGCTGTGGAAGCTCGTTTACAAAACCTATCAGAGCGGGCAAAGCAACAAGGGGCAACTCCAGCGCCTTGAAAACGAAGAGCATCAAACAAGCCTCTTGAAGCTGCGGATAAACGACTTTGGGAACATTATTACGCATCTGCATATGCTGATAACAAAAGATCCCCCTAGCATCGATGCCTTGCCGATAAGCTCTAACTCAAATGCCCTTAGCGAGGCTTTGCCTGCCAAACGCATTCTTGAATTCTATCAAAACAAAAAGTTTTTAGATAAAACCATCCGCGATGTGAAGCTCTACGAGCTTCTTATGGGCGAGGGCTATCTTGTTGTTGATTGGGATAAAGAAGCCGGCCTTACCGTGGCTAAAGAAGAGCTTGAAGATACAAAAAAGAGCAAAGGAAAAACACCTCGATACATGCGGCAAGGCGATTTAATTTTCAAAGCCAAGTCGCCCTTCAATGTTATCCGTGATGTCTACCAAGAACCGCAAGGGATGAAATGGCATATCGTTAGGGACATCGTAAACTTTGAATTACTGGCTGAAGAGTACCGGCTTGACGAAGATGATTGCCAGCAACTCAATACTATGTACACGGGGATTAATTATGAGAGCAATTATAATTATAACCAACATTATGCAAATAAAATAGATATATATACCTTGTACCATAGCCCCATAGCCGAGTATCCGGAGGGGCGGAAAGTAACTTTCATTAAAGATAAAATACTTGAAGATAGCACGCTAAGAGGCGCTGAAGTAATCCGCTCGGCGCATCAGAATATAGAGAACACGAGCTTAGGCAATACGGTAGCCTTCGACCTCATCGAGATTGAGACGGCGAAAAACAATATTGTCTCGGCTATTATAAATAACAACGCCCGCTTTGGTCTTCATGCCATTGTTTCAGCCAAGGGAAGCAAGGTTGAGGTGCAGAAACTTCTTAACGGCGTTACTTTGATAGAATATGACCCTGCCTCGCCAGAAGATGTACCGAAGACCCTGCAGCTTAACTCGGGAAATCAGGAACTTTACGCGGCTCTGAACGAACTCATTAAGGCTCTCCAGCGAAATAGTGGGATTAATGATGTTATCCGCGGCCAAGCCGGAGCCAATCAATCGGGGCAAGCCTTAGCCTTACTAAGCTCTATGGCTATTCAATTAGCCTTCGGCTATCAGCAGAGTTTTCGGGAAACTTATAAACGCTCTGGCATAGCTTTATTGGCTGTGCTTAAAAAAAACCTATCAGGATCGAGGCAAATAAGAATTATCGGAAAAGACGGTATCTTCAGTAGAGAGATACAAAAAAACACGCTTGCCGATGAGTATGATGTGATCGTAGAGCTTGTCTCGCCGCTGAAAACAACTGTGCAAGCAAGGTCGCAAGTAGCCGACAGATTATTTGATGCTGGGAGCTTAACGCCTAACCAGTACGTCGACTTCCTCAACACCGGGCGCCTAGAAAGCATTTATGATGAACGCACAACGCTGATCCAAGCCATGCGAAAAGAGAAAGAAGCCTTGCTCAGCACGAAAGCAGGAAGCCATATTATAGTTGAAAGTTTGCAGGATCACCCTGCCTTTATTAAAAATGCTATGATGCTTTTACAAGACGCCGATGTCGTAAAAAATAATATTATAACAAAGAAAATTCAAAACCTCATAGAACGGCGCCGCATGGCTTGGCGGGCCGACAGCCTTTACAAGGCAGACTTGCTGCTCTCTTTTGGAATAACCTTGCACCCCGAAGCAGCCGGCAAAGCAAAACAAGGAACTTCGCTTAAAGCCGCTCAGAAAAAACAGAGGCCAGCGCCCAAGCAAAGCAACCAGCCAGCTAAGCCCCCAGCACAGCAAAGCTACCAAGACATCCCCTTACCCGATGCTCCCCAAACACATTTACCCTAAATCATAAAGCATAAAGCATAAAGTTATACCTTATGCTTTAGCAGGAAAACGTTCATATAAAAAAAACAAAAAAGGAAAAATAATGGAAGA
>JAUXHF010000298.1 GCA_030621685.1 Spirochaetota bacterium | reverse complement strand
GAGGCTAGCTGGTCCCAAGATCTTCCTGAAACAAGCAGCGTGAAGGTTTGTGGCCGCATAGCGTTGGTTCGGCTTAAAATAGTCGATACTGCATTTTTTACCTTTTCCACAGTAAGCTCTGCTGTATTCATAAGATGGTTGCCTTTCCATTCTGGAAACTCATTGTCATCAATACCAAGAATGGTGCCGGTACTGCTACAGAGTTGTTGCAGATTGTTACAGTCATTTTGAAACTGTCCATGGGCTACTATTCTGCTTGTAGAGCCAGAAACAGCAACGGCAGAACGCAGGGCTTGCAGAGCCGCGCTGGAATTTCCGCTGATAAGAATTTTCTTATTGCTCTTATCAATTTTATCAACCGTGAAAATAGCAGAATCGGCTGATCCAACTAAGGCTTCGTTTGCTGCGCTACTTGCTTTGGTAACAAAATTAATACGGCTTCCGTCAAGAATGGCATAGATGGCATCACTCAACTCATCTTCTAAGGTCAGCGAGAGCTGATACGGCGCTGCGGCTGTAAGGTCAGTTCCTGCAATATCAGGCCATGTGTTCTGCGTAGCCGTGATGCCAGGAAAAGTATTTTCTCCGTAAAGCAGCGAGGCTTCCATTCGCATGGCATTGACTTCATGGCTCTCGTCCATAAAATAGGTAGCATCTTTACGTGCTAGTTTGTCGCCTCCAGATGAGGCAGAAAGCCCGTCAACTACCCCTTGGGGAATGACAACTTTGAAGTATTTAAAGCGCGGTCTCACTTCAACTTTGCGAATGACCGGAGGGCTGTAATCCTCATAGGGATATATCTTATCCGGATTACTGGCGTAGCTTAGGTTACTACTGCGCTTTAGGTTTATAGCTACCGAGAGCTTGTCGGCAGCCATCTCCCTTGGGAGTTTGTTTACGAGGTAGGCGAGGTAGTCGTTTTTGACAACACCATCGGCAAACCTTTCTTTATAGAGCGCATTAAGCGTTTCTATGGCAATGTTTGGCATGTTCTTTCTCCTTATATTTGCTGTATTGCTTTTCTTGGGAATAGGTTCAGGTTCAAATATCCTAGAATCTTTTTTGGTATACTCTCTATCTAAAGGGTAAGGAGGAATCGCTATCTGGGGGATATTCTCAAAATCATTTTTTAAATCGTTATAACTACCTAAGGCTTATGAAAGGCTATACAGATATTCATCGCCATAGTCGCTATAATTTACATGTTGTAGGCTAGGCCTGCTTTCTGTAGCCTGCCTCTTGGGCGCTGCTTTTTCTTGATAGCTAGATTGAAAGCTAAGCAGCTTGTTTAGCCGCTCATCGCCTAAGAATTTTTTTAGCTGCTTCATGTCTTCGCTATCGATATAAGCCGATAGAGCATGCTGGACATGTTGCTTTGTTTGTTTCAGCACATCGCTCATGCTGGGGTAGTCTTTGCCTTGATGAATATGATTGCAGTAGTTTTCTACAAATTTCTGACGAAAGTATTCATTGTTGATGATGGGATGGTTTTTAACAGACTTGTTTAGAAAGGCATTGACATCCCGGCGATGGAGTTCATGCTTATGCAGGTTTATTTGCTGATGGAGAATGTCTTCTGTATGTTTTTGCTGCTGTTGAAACTCTTGCTGTTGTTCAAGCATGGCTTGCCTTGCTTCGTAGGCCTCTTGTTGGCTGGGGCTCATGTTTTTTAACATATCATATTCTTGGATTTTTTGTTCAATGAGCTTAGGGTAGCTGTGGCTAAGGTTTCTTAAAAAGTTCTGATCTTCTTGCTGCTTATATTGCTTCGCCGATTTTTTTTGTTCTTCAAAGGCAAATTTTTCTTGCTGCAACTCATGCATGCCTTGCTGTACCATATTGAAGTCTATACCTGCAGCAATGCTTTTTTGAACTTCATGATAAGGCATGGCTATCTCTTCGCCATGTATTTTAAACCGTAACATGGCTACATTGTTTTCTTGTTGCTTAGCTTCTTCAGGCTGATCGCTAGAAGTAGCTGCCTGGCTTTGGGGCTGCGTGCTTTGAATGCTGTGTGCATTTTCAAGCTGTGGCTTAGCAATGCCTTGGTCGCTTGCTAAAGGGGATTCTTG
>JAUXHF010000238.1 GCA_030621685.1 Spirochaetota bacterium | reverse complement strand
GCTAAATTCCCGCCATTAAACAATGCCCCAGCGATGGAAGCAGAAATTTCTCGGCTTTTCAAATAAAACCTCTAAAAAGCTAAGGGCTAAGGGTTTTCTAGCAGCCGTTTTTTCTCGCCTGTCTTAGCACCTTTCTTCTTCATTAGTTTCGCCTGCTGGGAAGCTGGCTTGGTTTAACCAAAGGTTTCGCTAAATTCCCGCCATTAAACAATGCCCCAGCGATGGAAGTAGAAATTTCTCGGCTTGTGAAGTAAAACCTCTAAAAAGCTAAGGGCCTGCTGGCAGCCGTTTTTTCTCGTCTGTCTTAGCGCCTTTCTTCTTCATTAGTTTCGCCTGCTGGGAAGCTGGCTTTGGTTTAATCAAAGGTTTCGCTAAATTCTCGCTGTCCCCAGTTTTAAGCGCGCGGCTCGCAGCCGTCTTAGGCAAAGGCAGCTCTTTAGCTTCTTTTTTTTCTTTTTTTGTAATCGTAACTTTATCATGTAGCTCATCGTAGTCTAAATATAAAGAATCTTGAGAGTTTACCGTTTTGGCCACAATAGCATCTGCTAAAACATCTTCTATTCTGTTTTGGATAACTCGGCGAACTGGCCTAGCCCCATACTGCCTATCAAAACCTTTTTCTGCTATCAAGGCTAGCAGTTTATTCGAGACCTCAAAGTAAATATGTTTATTAGCCAAAGTTTCCTGCAGCTCCACTAAAATGAGTTTCGTGATACCCAGCATATGCTGTTTCTCTAAGGTATTAAAAACAATAATATCATCTATGCGATTAAGAAATTCCGGCGAGAAATGTTTTTTCATTGAACTCATAACAACATTCTTAATCTGTTGATAGCTTAGCCGGCTATTGCCCCCCGTATGAAATCCGAAAGGCAGCTTGTCGCTCATCTCCTTACTTCCTAAGTTAGAGGTCATAATGAGAATGGCATTTGAAAAGTCAACGTTGTTTCCCAAATGATCGGTTAATCTTCCATCCTCTAACACCTGCAGAAGAATATTAAAGACATCGCGATGAGCTTTTTCGATTTCATCAAATAAGATTATCGAATAAGGTTTTTGGCGAATTCTTTCGGTAAGCTGCCCGCCCTCCTGATAGCCAATATAACCCGGAGGCGCCCCAATAAGTCTTGAGACACTGTGTTTTTCCATGAACTCAGACATGTCAATTTTAAAAAGAGCATCTTTTGTGCCAAAAATGAATTCGCTTAGCCGCTTGACCAGTTCAGACTTGCCTACGCCGGTAGGCCCCAAGAAAATGAAAGAGCCAGCCGGTCGCCTCGGGTTTTTCAGCCCAGCTCGCTGCCTGCGGTAGACTTTGGAGATAGCCGTTATGGCTTCTTTTTGTCCCAGCACTTGTTCGCCTAAGCTGCGCTCCATGTTCGAAATCCGCTGGGCCTCATTTTTCTCGATTTTCGTAACCGGCACCCCGGTAAGGTTTTCCACTATCCGAGCTATGTCTTCGCTAGAAATTCTTATTTTTCTTTTCAGACGTTCTTTTTTCCAGTTTTCTGTGCGCTCTTCTAAGGTTTCTTTTTTCTTTTTTATCTCATCTCGAAGATAGGCCGCTTTTTCAAACTCTTGTTTCTTAATGACGTCTTTCTTTTTGCGATTAAGATCATCTATTTCCTCTTCTATATTCTTAATGGAAGGCGGGCGATTTGAATTCATAATACGCACCTTGGCACCAGCCTCATCAATCAAATCAATAGCCGTATCGGGCAGCTGCCTGTCGCTTAAATAGCGTTTTGCATAATACACAGCATTTTCTAAGGCGCCCGTGCTGTAAATCGTGTTATGGAATTTTTCATAGTGTTTCTTCAAACCACCAAGAATTTTCAGCGAATTTTCCAGCGATGGCTCTTCAACATGAATTTTTTGAAACCTTCTAGCTAAGGCACTATCACGCTCAATATATTTCTTATACTCGTTAAGAGTAGTCGCGCCAATACATTGAATCTCGCCGCGGCTTAAACTTGGCTTTAAGATGTTAGAGGCATCCATGCTCCCCTCGGCGCCGCCAGTTCCAATAATGGTATGAACTTCATCAATAAACAAAATAATGTTTTCAGCACGAAAAATCTCGTTCATTATCTTCTTGATTCTGTCTTCAAATTCGCCACGATACTTCGTGCCAGCAATGCAAGCCGCTAAATCTAAATTCACAATACGTTTGTATTGCAGAATTTCCGGCACAGAACGTTCCTTGATTTTAATCGCCAACCCTTCTACAATAGCCGACTTGCCCACGCCCGGCTCTCCAATGAGAATGGGATTGTTTTTCGTCCGCCGTGATAGAATTTGAATAACTCGGTCTATTTCTTTTTCTCGAGCTACCACAGGGTCAAGTTTTTCTTCCTCGGCTAGCTGGCTAAGATCTCTTGAAAAACTATCAATAGTAGGAGTTTTATAACTCTTTTTCTCAACAACTACCTTACTCACACTCTTCGTAAACGAGCCAAACCCCAGAAGCTCCACAGTTGTCTTACGCAGATCTCCAATTGAAATGCCTTGGTCGCTTAACAAACCACTAATGACACTCTCCTCTTCGCGGAAAATCCCCAGCAAAAGATGCTCGGTGCCAATATAGTGATGCCGAAGAAGCCGCGACTCTTCAAAACTATAGTTCAGCACTTTCTTGACCCTATCAGAGGCCTTGATGTTGCCTTTTTTCAGCGTGCTTATTCCATCTTTAAGCTCGTTTTCTAAGCTATAGCTTATTTTCTCAATATTAATATCCAGCTTATGCAAAACCCTAACAGCAATGCTGTCTTGGCCTCTTATAAGCCCTAAAAATACATGCTCTGGTTCTATGTAGGCAGAACCCAGCTTTTGGGCCTCCTCTTGAGCATATTGACTTATCACTCGCTGCGCTTTAATAGTAAGACCACTGTTCATTTTCCTTTCCTCTTAGCAAAAAAACTTCCTCTCGAAAATTTCCTCTCTTTTGTTTTCAAAATCTTGCTTGCCGCTGTTTTCAGCCCTGTTCTCTAAGCAGAAATTAACTCTAAAATTAACTCTAAAAATTTCTTTATTTTTCAGGCACTCTTTTCGTACATACTTCAT
>JAUXHF010000350.1 GCA_030621685.1 Spirochaetota bacterium | reverse complement strand
GGCCTCCTCCATATCGCCACTATGTTCTGCTATCAGCGCCAAAGCCTCTAGGCTTTCATGATGCAAAGGGTACTTCTTCAATATTCCCTCAAACTTCTCTTTAGCCAAAGCAATATCTTTGCCATGGTAGAGCCTGATGGCCTCCTTGTAAAGCCTGCCTACTTCTAGCGTCTCTAATTCAAGAGTCGGGCTTATTTTTACAGGAAGGCTTTTTACTCTAGCCTGTAGAAAGACCTTGATTTCTTCTGGCGGATGTCCTTTTTTATCGTTTTGCGAGTATAAGACTAGAGGCAAACTATCACCATCGCTAGCAAAATCTTTTCGCAAATACCCTAATACCACTATTTCCTGTAAGCTATCAGAGAAAATAGCACTTTTTATTCTAAGCAGTGGGCTAGAAGATTCGCTTTCAATACCACTGTGGCTATCGCCGCTAAGAATTTTTTGCAGGAGCTTTAAGGCTAGGCCTTCGACATCGGGGACAAAAAACAAAGCCATAAGTTTTTCACTAGCTTCTTTCATGCGGCTTAGGCTACGAGCGATAATCTCTTGCCCAATATAGCAGCCCTTGTCTTTGTGGATAAAGGCCTCTGGGTTTCCTGCATGCAAAGCCGGAATTCCAGCTTCAAGCTCGTAGCCAAACAAGGGCAGCGCATAGGCATGCCGTAAACTATGCCAATCGTTAGCTGTAGCTATTATGTTTTTTGTTTTTGTTTGTAAATCTATGAAATCTAAAATTTTTTTCTGCAGTTTTTCGAAAGCCTCTTGCTCTTCCGCAAAAATAAGAAAACCACAGCTATGTGTAAAGCATGACGCCGTAACCCAAGATTTTTGCTGTACATCTTGCAGGATTTTTAGTTTAGACGTATGCGTTGAAGCTCTCAGGAATTTTCTTAGCTCGCCTGGGCGGCTTGTAGCAAATATTTTCTCTACGCAACATGCAGCGCCCTTGCCTTCAATCGCCAAGCAAAAAGAAACAGAGCCTGCGTTCTCGGGCAAGCTAAAACTAACTTCCTCATCGAAGAGATAGAAGTGAAGCGCTTCTTTTAATGGCTTAGCGTATTTTTTGTTAATAAGAATTTTATATTCATGGGGGGCATCCTGTTCATTCTCGCTTTTACAAGCAAAAAGTTTAAACTGAAAAAGTAGATGCCCGCGCTTATCTAACAGGGCATTTTCAATACCATCCCCACCAAATAAAGTGCTTTTTAGCTCTTTAACTTTAGCTGTAGTTAAGGTATTTAGGAAATTTTTAGCATCACGACCCTTTATGCTAAGTAAGCTAAAGGTGTGGTTAAGATCAAAACACTGCAAGGTATGCTTAGGAGTAAAAATCGATTCAGAGAGCATTTCGTGAACCAAGAATAGAATTGATATATAAAAACTTCTTTTCTACTAGGGCTTGCCAAC
>JAUXHF010000374.1 GCA_030621685.1 Spirochaetota bacterium | reverse complement strand
TATACGGAAGCATCGGCAAGCTATATCAGAGCGATTGAAGAAGCAGGCCTACTCATCAAAGAAAACCGTATCGCCAGTGATAGCAGCTACCAGCTTTCGCTAAAGCTGGCTGAAGTGCTGCAACAAGATGGGCTCATCAACGTAGCCATTGTGGTACTGAAACAGCTGATAGAAAAATTTCCCGATAAAATATCTGCCTATTACCATCTTGAGGCAAGCATGATAGAGGCTGCCCAAGAAGAAGAAGCCTTTTATTTTTTCAGACAATTTTACAAGGTCAACAAAAACCCTGTTTATGCAGTTATGAAAAACCTTTTAGCTCGCGCATATAATAGTGAGAGCAAATTTCTTTTATCCGATATTCTCGCATTCTATGAAGATTATGATATACAAGATGAAGTTTATCAGCTTGCAAAAAACTCATTAGAGTAAATTTCTTACTTATTTCTTACTTATTTCTTACTCATTTCTTGGCTTATCTCTTAGTTTTTCACATAATAAAAATTCACAGAGGGGAAGCTTAAAGCCTACTGTAAAAATCTATTATCTTATGGTATACTTTCCAGTATGGTTTTTTACGAAACAATAAAAATACTAACAAAAAGTACAGCTCTCTTTCGAAAGGCGAAATCTTGGGCTTCCATCCAGCTGGGTTTTAGCTGGGTTTTAGCTGGAGCTGGGTTTTCAAAAAGAATATTAAAATTAATAAAACTATTGAAGTTATATAGATTTTCTAGTTAGTATATAAGCTATCTAGTTAGTATATAAGCTATATCCAATGGAAGTTTAGCCACTAGATAAAAGTTACTTCATAAGGAAGTTCCTACATGCTAGGGGCTAGGCTATTTTTCATGATTAAAAAAAGACAGAAAAACAAATTTTCCGTACTGTATTCCGCACTGTATTCCGCACTGTATTCAATACTCAGTTTTACGGCCCTCTGGCTTATGCTGGTAGTTTTGGTAGAATTTCCTGTAAAAACATTATTTGCTCAGAATGAGCTTAGTTTAAAGAAACTAAGCCATATAGAAGAAATAAAACAACTAGAGCAAGATATTCAAGCTGAAAGAAAAAATTTAATTACGTATAAAGAAGAAAAAGGGCTGCTAATAAAACGAAAAGCCGAAGATATTTCACAAGTA
>JAUXHF010000201.1 GCA_030621685.1 Spirochaetota bacterium | reverse complement strand
TACCAAATAACTAGCTTTGCTAGGTTGTTTCTACCAAATAACCAGCTTTGCTAGGTTGTTTCTACCAAATAACTAGCTTTGCTAGGTTGTTTCTACCAAATAACCAGCTTTGCTAGGTTGTTTCTACTAAATAACCAGCCTTGCTAGGTTGTCTCGTTTTCCTTAAGCGCTTCTTTCGATAAAACTCAATACTGTGATATAGCGCCCAGCCCTCGTTAGCGCTGCTTAGAATTTTTTTGAAAAAATAGGCGATGCCTGCACGATGCTTTTCTTCAAATTAAGCGTATTAGGCAGTAAGCTACGCAGTAAAGCAAAGCCAGCCAGTCGCCCCACGCTACTATTATGCTCATGAATATACGAGGCAGCCGCATTGATAGTAGCTCCACTGGTAATTACATCATCAATAATAAGAACACTCTTGCCATTTAAATAGCCTTCCATTTGGGGGTTATAATCGTAATTTTCGCTCACGAACTCTTTCCTATCTGCCAAACTACGCCGATGTTGCTTGCCACCATCGCCTTTTCTGATGAGGCAGGGGACCAGCTCTTTTTGCATAATGGCAGCTAAGGGTTTAAAAATTTTGTCAACTGTACAAAAATCTCTGTTCATAAGATCTTGAGCAGAAAGAGTTATAGGCACCCAAACATCGTAACTTTGTAAATATTTTTCTGCCTTATGCAAACACCAAGCCATAAACACCTCGGCAAGAGCTTGGTTTCCAGAAAACTTATATTCTTCGAAAACCACATGAGCCAATGCCTCATTAAAAAATAAGCTGGCTATTTCTGAAACAAGCAAAGGATTGCGGCGACACATCACGCAGCTAACTTCTGATGGTCTTGGCAGCATGTTTTTTTCTTGTTTTGTTCTTGTTCGACTAGCCTCTCCCTCTTCCCCAGAAACAAGCGGGTAAAAACATTTTTTGCAAAGCGGATACCTACTTCCGTGAAAGGTAAAACATCGGTTCTCGATATCCAGCGCATAGGCATCTAGCTCCACACAGCAGTTTAAACACAGGGCAACCGAATCTCTAGCGCTAAGCGCCAAGTTGCAGTTACTACAGCTATCTACAAAGAAAAAAACCGCCGCTTCTCGCTGCAGAATTTTAATAAAATGCCAGAAGTTTAAACTCTTATTTTTCTGCCCTCGCAAAGAAGCAAGAGCTGCATGGAAAAACCTTGCCTTTTCAAGATCCATAAAAACTCCTCACTCCTCACGTTAGCTTTGTTCTGCTAAACCTTATTATCCCACACTCTTACTAGATATGTATTTACATACATATCCTCTATACTATAAAATATAATGCGTGTAAATACCTTCAAATACCTTCAAAAAAACTCTTTTAAAAAAAACCTAAATTAAAAACTATATTTAAAATAGCCTCTTCAAAACAGTGTAAAGCAGTGTTTTACGTAGCCCTCTACCATGCTTAACAAAGCAGTTTAGCTGAAAAACCATTGTTTTCCTAAAAGGTTTTACTTGGCATGCTTTCGCAATAAGTTTTCTAGGCATGCCCAGAAAGATAATTTCCCAAAAATTCCCTATAAATCCCCCATCCCCAATCCTCCCATGCTCTCATCCTCTCATGCGCCAGAGCTTAAAATACCTCTCCTTGCTTTTTGCTTAAAATCTATTATATTTATCGCTATGAAGTATATATTTATCGCTATAAAGTGATTGAATAACAGCAAGAGTAAAAAGAGGTGCTACA
Source organism: Spirochaetota bacterium (assembly GCA_030621685.1). Taxonomy (GTDB): domain Bacteria; phylum Spirochaetota; class UBA12135; order COTS27; family COTS27; genus JAUXHF01. The sequence goes on along the minus strand of JAUXHF010000201.1, from coordinate 2,233 downwards.
TGACAAGCAACACCAAAGAACAAGAACTGAAAAAAGAAAAAGAACTGAAGGGCAACCTTTCTGTTCATACTGAAAACCTATTCCCTATTATTAAGAAATGGCTATATAGCGATAGAGATGTATTTCTGCGAGAGCTTGTCTCTAATGCCCATGATGCCACCAAGAAACTAGAACGTCTTTCTATGACCGGAGAGGCGCTAGAAAATTACGATGGCGGGAAACTAGACATTCGTATCTCTCAAAAAGATAACACAATTTCGTTTTCCGATAACGGCATTGGCATGAGCGCTGATGAGTTACAAACCTATATCAACCAGATTGCTTTTTCTGGCGCAGAAGATTTCATGAAGAAATACAAATCGGAAGATGAGAAAAATGCGCTGATAGGTCATTTTGGGCTGGGTTTTTTCTCGGCCTTTATGGTAGCCGATAAAGTAGAAATTATTACAAAGTCGTATAAGGCTGAAGAGCCTGCCATGCACTGGGAATGTGAAGGCAGCACCGAATTCACCATGAAGCCCAGCCAGCGTCCCCAGGGCATTGGCAGCAGCATTGTATTACATCTTGCTAAAGATAGCAAAGATTTGCTAGATGAAAGCTATATTAAGAAACTGGTACAGCGTTATGCCGATTTCCTGCCCATAGATATCTTCGTAAACGACAAAAAAGCTAACAGCCAAGATCCTATTTGGCAGAAAGACCCTAAGCAGCTGGATGACAAAGAATATAAACAATTTTACGGCAAAATTTTTAGCGGCGAGGAAGACCCGCTCTTCTATGTGCATATTCGTGTAGATCATCCTTTCACCTTACGTGGCGTGCTTTATTTTCCTAAGGTTAATTTGAATTTCGACCCCATGTCTAGCGGGCGGATACTCTTATACAGCAATAATGTATTTGTTTCAGATAACATCGTAGATATCATCCCTCGGCACTTGAACATGCTTCGTGGCGTCTTAGATAGCCCCGATATTCCGCTGAATGTCTCTAGGAGTTCTCTGCAAAGCAATCAAAGTGTGAGAAAACTTTCTTCCCATATTGTCAAGAAAATTTCCGATAAACTGGTTGAGCTTTTTAAAGAACAGCGCGAAAATTTTGAGACTTATTGGAAGGATATTCATGCCTTCATCAAACTGGCGGTCATCAACGATAACGACTTCTACGATAAAATAAACAGCATCTTGCTCTTTGGCCTAAGCCAAGATGGCAAGCAGAAAATGGTTACCTTAGAAGAATATGCGGCTAGCAATAGCTTGTTAAAAGACAAAGTTCTTTATGCCAGTGATGAGCGAGAACAATATAACGATATTAAAAACCTTGAAGCCCTAGGCGTCCAGGTCATTATTCTCTCTTCGCCCATAGATCAGCATTTCATTCAGGCCATTGAACATCGCCGTAGCCCCTTACGCTTTCTTCGCGTAGATTCCGCTCCTGCCGATGAGCTTCTTGGCGGCCAAGAAGCAGCTGACAACGAGAACAAAACTGTTTCTTTAGATGAAGAAAGTGATAAGCAGTTTGAAGAGGCCTTTAAAAAAGCAGTGGCTGCCGAAGATCTTACTTTTACTTGGAAAGTCTTTGCTAAAGAAAAGCAACCTAGTTTAGCGGCGCAACTTGTGCAAAACGAACAGATGCGCAGGTTTAAAGAAATGTCTCTTTTCATGAAACCCGAAGCTCATGCAAGCAGCGAGCAGGCCCTTCCCATTGGCAGCAGCCTGGTCATCAACAGAGATAACCGCTTGGTGAAAAAAATTCGGGGGCTACTCGACAAAAAAGATAGGCTAGCCGAATGCACGCTTATTTTCAAGACCATCTTTAACATGGCCTTGCTTCGCCAGGGCATGTTAAAGGGCCATGCCTTAGAGGAATTCATAAAGCATTCTAGCGGATCCATCGAAAAAGATCTTCTCTCCGACAAAACTGTCGCTTCTAAAAGCCATGGGAGGCATGAAAAACCGAAGGCTAAGAACGCTTCATCGGGAATAGATGCCCCAAAAAAACAGAAAGCCCCAAAAGAAACTTCCGCAAAATCGCCCAGCAAGACTACAAAAACTCAATAGAAAACAGTTTTTGCTCTTCATCCATTTCGCAAAACAGGCTCTTTGCTTCATTAAAAATAATTCAAAATAACAAGCGATGAAAAAAAAACGAAGCCAAGCACGATGCAAGACCATCTTTCAAACAAAAATAGCTAGAAAACAGTCTTGCTCTTCATCCATTTCGCAAAACAGGCTCT
>JAUXHF010000059.1 GCA_030621685.1 Spirochaetota bacterium | reverse complement strand
CTCTTCGCTTAGAGTGCTTGGAGGTTTCTGCCCTTCGCTTGGATTGCTTGGAGCTTTCAGCTCTTCGCTTGGATTGCTTGGAGCTTTCAGCTCTTCGCTTGGATTGCTTGGATTGCTTGGAGCTTTCGGCTCTTCGCTTAGAGTGCTTGGAGCTTTCTGCCCTTCGCTTAGAGTGCTTGGAGCTTTCGGCTCTTCAATACTTGGGAGGGCAGGCGATAGGCTTACGTTACTGTTTGTAAAGAGTTTTTTGGGAGCTGCTAAGAGTTTGAACTTTTTAAATAAAAAGGCAAGCAAGACATAGAGTGGGGAGAAGAATTTTACTGGCACGGCTACTAAAATAATGAAAATGATTAATGGCAGAAGTATCCAATCGCCAAGCTTCGTGTAGAGCGAGAGGTCAAGGCGAGGTATAATGTCAGCGCTGGTAACAGCTTCTTCAAACATGGGCAGAGCGGCATGAGTGCGGCCTCGGTCATCTATGAGAGCGCTAAGCCCGGCGTTGCCAACGCGAACAATTGGCCTTCTGTTCTCGATAGCACGGAAGATGCTAAAGGAAAAATGGATAATCTGCGAGCGCTCTGAATAGCTCCATGCATCGTTGGTTATCAGCACTAAGAAACTGGCACCTTTTAACGTGAAAATACGAGCTAAATCGGCAAAACAATCCTCGTAACAGATCAGCGTAGAAAAAGGAATACCGTTTACTAAGAAAACCTTCTCTTCTTCAAAAGGGGTGAAGCTGCTAGCTTGCGCATCATCTAAAATTTTCTTTATCCAAGGAAAGCGTGTTAAGATTTTTGTAAACGGAAAATACTCCGCAAAGCCAACAAGATAACGTTTGCCACTCCAATCGGCTACATCTCCTTGCTGGTCTAAGAGCATAATGGCATTGTATTTTGCCTTTTGCGCCGATACATTCTGGGTAATTCTTGTTTTGGCATCTTTGGCACTTCGTGGGTTTTTCGGGCCTTGATTCTTCATGCTTGGTGCTTCGGGCAGAAGAAGCTGGTCTTCTTCTAAAGCCAGCGTTCCAACAAGAAAGTTAAGTTTCCTATCTATCTGCTGTTTTTGGAAATAATTACGATAGCGCCAGCTTATCGAAGTAGCTTGGAGAAGCTTGTTTTTTTTTGCTCGGGGAAGAGCATGGTTGTAATAATCTACAATAGAACTCTCTGGCCAAATAATCATATCTACATAAGAGTCTTCAGCTTTTAGTCTTTCTAGCTCGGTGCTGGTTAGCCCGGTAAGTTTTTTTTCTAGTGAAAGAATATTTCGAGGGGTCCAAGGAAGATTGTAATCAAACCAAGGTTGCACGAGCATGGTTTTAATGGGGGGATAGTAAATCTCTTGCTCGCCGAAAAGTTTTTGCTTAACCTTGGCTATTGTTTTTTGCAGAGCTGTTGGCTTTTTTTCTTTACTCTGCGGGGATGTTTTTTCGCTAATCAGCACAAAGTTAGAGTCGCTATAAGAATTGAATTCATCTGGAAATGCAGTTTCAGCTTCAGCTTCTTGAGCAGAAGCAGCTGGCTTCAAAACTTCTTGTACGGAAGGCAGCTTAGTTTCATTGGCTAGAGCTAAAGAGTTTTTGTTTGCAGAAGGCGGCGTGCTTGGCCCGGCATCTTTTGGCAGATTGGATTGATTATTCAGCGGCTCATTGGCGCCAGTGTTCGGGTGAGGCACAGCAGAGTCTTGCTCAGGGTTTTCTTGTTGGGCGAAGATTTCATGAATTTCATCAAGAGACAAAAGCGTATTACCCGCTTCCGATACAAGCACATTACTGTTATCGGCTAGCTTTATATTGCCATACCATATCAGACAGAAAAGAATGAGGAATATCATGCTTAGGCGATTAAAAAGAAAAAGCCGTATTTTATAAAAGAGATCTTTTTCTTTGAATTTCTTTGTGAAATCTTCGAGGTTAGCCAGTAAGTTAGCTAGGCTTGCATTGATGAAATAAAGCAAGAAGGAAATGCCAAGAAAGCCCGTAACATCGGCAATTTGAATTAATGGAAGAAAGGTATATTGGCTGTAAGCAAGAATGCCGTAAGGAAATCGCAGAAACCCGAGGCCGCGTGTATACTCGTAAAGAGTAAAAAGCGCAGCTAAGGTTAATACGCTAAGCAAACCACTTTTATTTTTGCTAATAAGTTTAAATAAGAAGAGGGGGATGCTATGCATGAGGCCCACATACAGCACTAAGCCGGGAAGAGCATAGGGATGAAAAACTCGTACCCACCACAAAAGAAAAGTATAAAAAACAACTACAAATATCTGTAGGGCAAGCAGTGACATCCAAAAATTCTGTTTTTCAAAGACATAAAACAGGGGGACAAGGGCGATAAAGGCCAAATAGTAGCCATCGGTTACCGGAAAACTCAATGCCATTAAAGCTGCAGAAAGCAGAGGAAATAATAAGGTAATGTAAATCATAAGCTTAGGTTTAAGCTAACAGTAAAGTTATGTTTAAGAGAAAAATATTTGCAAATATTTTTCTGCCAGCTTGTTCTTTGGCTTTGCGGAGTTTGGCTCTGGGTTTTCTGCCAGCTTCTTTTTTTACTCTTTTACTCTAGGCCTTGCAGGAACTGTTCTAAAAATTCTTTTTCGCTTAATACCTTAATGCCATGTTCTTTGGCTTTGCGGAGTTTCGATCCCGGTTTTTCGCCAACTACAAGAATGTCTAAGCTCTGGCTTAGGGAAGAGACCACTTCTGCCCCTAGGGCTTCGGCTTTTTCTTTGGCTAGGCGTCTGGCTAGCTTCATTTTTCCGGTAAAGAGCACTTTTTTTTGATAAAGCACTAGTTTTGCTCTTTTTTCTGCAGGAATGGCTTCTAAGGGAACAGGCTGTACCCCTAAGCCATGGAGGTCGGCTATGATGAGCTTGTTCTTAGGCTGAGCAAAAAAATCCACTATGGATTCAGCCGTAATACAACCTACATCGTGTACATTAAGAAGCTCTTCCAAAGAAACCTTATAAAGCTGCTGTGTGCTTTGGAATTTTCTTGCTAAGGCAAGCGCCATTCTGTCGCCTACGCCGTAGATGCCAAGCGCGAAAATAAATCTTTGCAGGCTGGGCGTTTTCGAGTTTGCTATCGAAAGGAGTATGTTTTCCTTACGTTTCTCGCCCATGCGTTCCATGGCATCTAAGCCATTTCCGCTAAGGCGATAGATATCTGCAATGTTTTTGATGAAGCCTTTTTTCATAAGCTCACGAATGCTCTCTATGCTAAAGCCATCTATGTTCATCGCCTTTTTCGAAGCAAAGTGAATAATGCCCTGCAATGTTTTTTCTTGGCAATCGTCTTGAATGCAGCGTATGGTAAGCGAAGAGCCTTCTTCTCTGGAAAGAAGGCTGCTGCAGAAAGGGCAATGCTTGGGAAAGATGACCTCGTGTTCGCTGCCACTGCGAAGGCTTGTATCAACAGAGAGGATTTTGGGGATGACGTCACCAGATCGAGTTATGCGCAAAGTATCGCCAATTCGGATGTCTTTAGAGCGAACTTCGCTTTCATTATGCAAAGTAACGTTTTTAACAAGGGCATCAGAAAGAATAACGGGTTTAACTATGCCCACTGGAGTAATTTGCCCTGTTCTTCCCATTTGAAAACGCACTTCTAAGAGGGTGGTGGTTTTCACCTCTGCTGGAAACTTTAGGGCGAGCGCACTACGCGGCCTGCGGCTTACTATGCCTAAGATGTCTTGCTGGGCTAAGCTATTAATTTTCACCACAACTCCATCGCATAGGTAATCTAAATGTTCACGCTTAGATTCTAAGAAACCGGCGTAATGTATGACTTCATCTAAATTGTTTTTTTGCCGAGTGTGTTCATTGCAATCAAATCCCCAGCCCCTAAGTATGTCTAAACATTGACGATAGCTACGTATCTTAGGATACAGTATTTTCGTCTCGTTTCTTTCATCAAAGCCGTATTCCAAGCTATAGGCAAAGAAATGCAGGCCACGTTCAGCCACTACCTTGCTTTGTAACTGGCGTAGCGTTCCTGCGGCGGCATTTCTCGGGCTTTTAAAACTTTCTTTACCAGCAAGCTGTAGTTTTTCATTCAGTTTTTTAAAACTGCTTTTCAGCATAATAACTTCGCCGCGTACCACAATAATTGAATCCTCATTCGCAGCACTGCTGGTGGGCTGCATGGTTGTATAGTTTTTCAAATTTAAAACCATGTTTTTAATTTGGCGAGCGTTTTCAGTAATGGTTTCTCCGATAAACCCATCGCCACGAGTAGCCGCCGTTTCAAGCTTTCCTTGCTTGTAAATAAGCTCTACGCCCAATCCATCAAATTTCAAGGAGACAGTAAAATCCGAAATGGTTTTAGCCAAGTCTTTCTCTCGTTTGGCAAAAAATTCCCGCAGCTCGGTATAATTCATAGCGTTCTCTAGAGAGAGCATGGGCAGAGGGTGAGCGAAATCGGGGAAGTTCTGTTTCCGAGCATTTTGCCTTAAATTTGGTCTTAATTTACTTGGGCCATCTACAGCCCCCATGCCAACGTTTTGTGTTGGCGAATCTTTGCTAAGCGTATCTGGATATTTTTCTTCTAAATCCCTTAGCTCTCTAAAAAGCTTGTCGTAATCAAAATCTGTGATTTCCGGGCTGTCTTCTTCAAAGTACAACCTATTATGTCTTTTTAAACTCTGCTTAAGCTCTTTTATACGGCTCTCATCTTGCAGATTCTCTTTCTTATCTTGCACCATTCATTACCTAGCTCAAACTTAAAAAGAAAGGAGTATTACAAAAAAAATGCTTTTGAATTTCATTAAAACTGCCTAAAAACTCTATGACTCAATACTCTCTAATACTCTATGGGCCTTGTTTTTTTATCCGGCCATGCTCATTGTAGTATAGGTTTCAGTTTCACAGCCTTACTAGCTGTTTTTTATCCAAATTCTATGCTCTTCACCCCATCTCTCCTCTGGCAATAAAACTAATTTAAAATAGAAGAAAAGTTAGAAAAGAAAGTACAGTATTTTTATAGACTTTATAGAGAGACAATTTTTCTTTCTGCCAAAATCATGTCATAGTTATAAAAGAGCAAAGCTTCATATAAGGAATTTAGTAAAAAATAAAATTTTTAGAAACATCGTACCTATGTACAAAAATAAAAACACTAAGCTAAATAAAATAATGATAACTAAAACAATGAATATCTTTTATAAACTTCCCCAAAGCCTAGGGGCCGATATCCATCAATTTGAACAAGATTTAGAAGGCTTCGTAAGAGGGGAGGTGAATCCTGTTTCTTTTAAAGCCCTGCGTGTAGCTCAAGGGGTCTATGAACAGAGGCAGTTACATACCTATATGATTCGAATTCGCTGTGCTGGCGGCGGGATTACCCCAGCCCAATTACGTAGAGCCGCAGAGTTAGGCCGTAGCTACGGAAATGGAGATGTTCACCTTACAACAAGGCAAGAGATTCAGCTGCATGACGTTCTCTACCAAGACCTACTTACGGTAATCAAAGAGCTTTTAGCTGTGGGCTTAAGCACTCGTGGTGGTGGTGGCAATACGATTAGAAACATTCTTTGCCCGGCTGGCTCGGGAATTACCAAACATGAAACCTTCGATGTTTCGGCTTATGCTATGGCCTTAACCTCTAAATTAATAGATGAAAGCGACTCTTGGAATCTTCCCAGAAAGTTTAAGATAGCCTTTTCTAACGATGAAAATGATACAGCCTTTACCCAGGCAACATGTTTAGGATTTCTTGCCAAAAAAGATACCGCTACTGGACAAAAGGGTTTTGCTGTATATTGTGCTGGTGGCATGGGGGCGAAGCCTTTGCTGGGAAACTTGCTTCTTGCCTTTGTTCCCGATACAGCGGTTTATCATGTGGCAAGGGCCTTGAAAACCATGTTCGACAAATATGGCAACAGAAAAAGCAAGACCACCAGCCGTATTAAGTTCCTTTGGAAACGCTTGCAACAAGAAGAGTTTGTTCGCCTTTTCCATCAGGAATACGATAAAATAAAAAATGATGATAGCCAAATATTAGATATCTCCTGCTACCAGCATGCTAACAAAGCTGAGCTTAAGAAAGGCTATGAGCCAGAGTTACTAGAAGGAAAAGAAACAAAAGGAACAAAAGAAACAGGCAGTTTTTTTGATACGTTTGATATTTGGAAGCAGCGTTTTGTATGTGAGCAGAAACAGGCAGGACTTTATGCCATAAAACTGCCACTTCGCTTAGGTGATATTAGTGGCAAAGATGTTTTGAAACTCTGTGAGTTCTTAGACAATTTTGGAAGCAACTGCCTTCGCTGTGATAGGTCGCAAAACATTTTAATTAGAAATATTCCAGAAGCGTTTTTGCCCAATGCTTTTTATGCCTTAGGGAAACTTGAGAAGACATTGCTGGATTTTCCGGCTATTTTCTCTAATATGATTAACTGCACGGGGGCCTCTACTTGCAAACTGGGCATTTGCTTGCCGCGCGGGCTTTCAGATGCTATTCGTGATAGGCTGGCCAGCAGCAGCCTCGATTTAGACAGGCTCTATCATTTTCGGCTGAACATGTCGGGTTGCCCTAATACTTGCGGCCTGCATCACATTGCTCATCTTGGTTTTTTTGGCAAGGTTTCTCGTAAAAAAAGCGATATGTATCCTGCCTATAACATTCTTTCTGGCGCAAGAGTTCATGCTGGCAAAACGCTGTTTGCTCAAAAGCAAGGAGAGCTAGCTGCCAAACAGATACCCGATTTCGTTCACGACTTCTTAGAGCATTATCTTCTGCATATGCATTCACATGCAGACTATTATGAATATTTAGCCCAGCATGGCAATGCCTTTATTCACGAATATTGCCAGAGAAACAAAGAGACTCCTTTGCTATCGGAGGATGCATCTTTTTATTTTGATTACGGAGCAAAAAAACGTCTTTCCTTAGATGAAATTGGCATGGCTGAATGTTCTGCTGGCATGTTTGATATGATTGGCGTTGATAGAAAGATCATCAAAGAAAAAATAGCCCTGTTATTACCTATGCCTGTGCCTGAAGAGCGCATTAGCATTAGCGCTAGCAAAGCCAGGGCTGCTTTGCTGTATCAGATACTTTTCTCTAGCTCTAGAATGCTCTTGGTTACGCAGGGCTTAGATGCGAAAAACGATTCACAGGTTTTCACACACTTTTTAAAACGCTTTGTGCATGCCGGGCTTGTCGATCAAATTTATGAGCAGCTGCTAAAAACTGTGATAGCTTGCACCCATTCAAAAGATCTTAAGCCTTTGCTTAGGCATGAATCGGCTATTGTAGAGTTAAGCGCTGTGGTCAATAAGCTGTATAAATCTATGGATGATAGCCTTCGTTTTCGTAAAGATCAAATGGAAAGTAAGAGCTTGAGTTTGCTAGAGCCTCAATTAGCGGCTAAAACTTAAGTTCTAAGGCAGGAAGAGTAACTCTTACCGTAACTTACCATAATTTGCTAATGGGTTTATATTGGTTTATATTGGCTGCTACTGTATTAGAGTCATAGCAAAGTTTTAAGCAAAGTTTTTCTATGTGGTGTTGTTAATTTTCTAACAGAGGAAATTAGCGAGAGAGGATTTCTTGCTGGCAAAAGCATGCAGGGTATCGATTACTTGGGCTGCCATGGCTAAGCTAGATTCATGGGTATTTGTTCCTTGATGTGGCGAGAAAAGCAGCTTATGCCCAAGGTTTCGCGGAAGCAATCGCTGTTGGTAGAGCCTAACGGTGGTTTCTGTAAACACATCTAAAGCAGCGCCGGCCAATTTGCCATCTGCCAAGGCGGAAATCAGGGCTTCATCATCAACTAAGGCGCTTCTTGCGGTGTTCACGAGCAAAGCTGTGGCGGGAATCCAGCTGAATTCTTTTTTGCCGAGCAAGTTCCGTGTTTCGTTATTTAGCGAGAGGTTTATAGAAATGAAATCGGCAGCACAAAGCACTTTTTTCAGATCATCGCCGGCATATTGAAGGAATTTAAGAGGTTTTTCTTCTGCCTGATATTTCACATAGGCAAAAACCTCCATGTCTAGCCCATAATGAGCTGTTTTTGCTACTTGGCGACCAATGTTCCCAAGCCCCAATACGGCTAAGCGTTTTTGGCTTAATTGAATGGCTGGCCTAAGTTTGCTGGCCGGCAAAGACACTCCTATTTGCGAGCTAGAAAGATTGCCTTTCCTGGGATAAGCGCTTTTAGGCATGGCTGCCTCTGTGCTAGCATGATTAACAAAAAGGTTCTTAGCTAGGGCAAAGAAAAGTGAGAAACTAAGCTCTGATACAGATTTCGCTGCTGCCGCTGGCGTGCTAGCCACCTTAAATCCCAATTTTTTACATAACACAAGTGGAATGTTATCGTAGCCGCTTCCAAAACGGATGATGAGCAGCTTAGAAGCATCTACTATTTTTGAAAGCTGAATAAAAAAGCCTTCGGAAAATTTCTTAGAGCCTAGAACAAGTGCTAAGCCTTCGGCTTTCTTGCTGGCGCTTGTTTTTGATTTTTCGGCTAAGGCAAGAATCGAAGATTCTATTGCTTGCTGCTCATAATTCTCATCAAGGCAGGTTAGGAACGTAAAAGCGTAAGTTTTCTGGGCGGCCTCGAAGATCTTTTGGCCTCGAATGGCAAGCCTAGGCTCTATAATTACTTTCAAAATCAGGTAATTATGTTTTCAAATATGTGAAATTCAGTGTTTTAAAATTTAGATAACATTTTTTACGGCGGCGGCTTTACCTAGATATTCCTGAACAACATCTCCCTTCCTAAAACCTGGTGTGGTAGTGCTGTGTTACAAAGAAAGCTTCGCGTAATCTATCTCTTTGAACAATCTGTTATAGGCATCTTTGTTGTTTGCAGCAAAGAGTATCCATTGCTTATGTTTTTCGCATGTATCGGGATGCTGCTCACGGCGAGTATAGTCTTGCCAGCCTTGGCATGGAACAGCAAAATCAAAACGATTTCTAAAGACTTTTAAGGCTTCTTTGGTATTGTTATATTGATACATAAAAAAATCTTCATGAGAAATAGGCGGAGCTGTGAACAATCGTTTGTTTTTTATTTTGCTAGGCAAGCGCGTCCATATTTGGAATTCTGTATTCACTCGATAACTGTTTTTCTCTTGAATATAAAATGAATCGGGATGTAAAGCATAGCTTTTAAGCCATTGAAAATGGGAGTTTAGTTGCTTATGTACCAGATATTTTCTGAAAATAACAGGCAGAATAAAGGCTATGGTATCGGCGAGCATGGCTGCTTTATTGAAAAAAGCCACTGCCATCTTAGCTCTATGCCCAAATGGAGGGTTGCCAACAACAACTATGTTTTCTTTCGGATACTGAAATTTAGGAGGCTTCCAGCTAATAAAATCTTGTTTCATGAATATTTTCTACGCAGATCTATATCTATGCCTGTCCGTTAGTTTTTTTTTGGGGAGAAGGTCGTAGAAAGAAAAAATCCTGCTTTGTTTTTCCCATCAGTTTTTTTAAAACGGGTAACAAGTTATCCCAGCAGCGCCCTAGCTACTGCCTTTTTTGTGAAAAACTGGTCTAACTTCTTCATAAAAGATGCCGATTATTTGCTTTTACGCTAAGCGGATGCGGATGCTTTTTTTTGCTGGCGCCGTGAAAAAATTTCCAAGCTA
>JAUXHF010000369.1 GCA_030621685.1 Spirochaetota bacterium | reverse complement strand
AATTATTATACAAATGATAAATGCTTTATTATTACTGGGGAAAACCTTAAATACCTTATTGCTTTATTCAATTCTAAAGTTGTTGATTGGCACTTTAAAACCTTTGGTGCTACACTAGGCTCAAAAGGTTATGAAATGAGCAAAATTTTTATAGAAAAACTTCCAATATTTCCTGCCTCTGCTGAAAAGAAAAAGCCGTTTATAGCTTTAGTAGAAACAATATTGCAAAAAAAAGAAAAGGGGCAGGACAGCGCCTGGGAAGAAAGTAAGATTGACGAAATGGTGTATGAACTCTACGGGCTTAGCGCCGCTGAGATTGACATCATTGAAGAGGCTACTAAGCAGGACGCCGCCGATGAAAAAAAGCCCGATTAAAAATAGCCGGCATGGCATGGCCTCTGTTTTTTGTTAGTGTATAATCCTCAAAAATATAATTTGCAACAAGGCAGGCGATACATGGCTGATTTCCTAGATTTAAATTTTGCATAACAACATGCGGATAGCTGCTCATACCAGTACCAGTGCCGGCGCCAGCATATCGTGGGCTAGGCGGGGCATGCTTGCAGCTTTAGTGTTACTGTGCTTTAATTTCTTACTGGGGGCGGGCGCGCCCAGCGTGCCGGAGCAAAAAGCGGCGGCGGCGGCGTCTTTTGCCGCCTTGCTACATAACTATGAAAAAGCCTTAGCTGATAGGGCAGAGCTAGCCGGCTATCAAGAGGCAGCTCGTGAATATTTGGCGCTACACGACATCCATCTGAAACGCCGGGGCAAAGAGTTCTTAGCTTTTGTGGATATAAGGCTGATAGCCATCTTGCCTAGGGTGAAAAAAATCTACGCCAAACATGGCCTAGCCAAGCTGGAGGTCACCTCGATATATAGAAAGAGAAATAAGAAGAGCCGGCATGGCAGCTACCGCACGAAGGCTTTGGATATTGGCACGAAAAAAGCAGGACGAAACATAAGCCGGGCGAGGCAGATAAAGCTAGCCTTAGAAATAAGCCTAACGCTGAAAAAGTTCAATGTGATAAGCGAGCATTATAGCCGGCAAAGCAATAACCACATTCACATCGCCATATCGGGTAACCAGAGGCAGCGTTTTTTTATTTACGTAAATGACAGGCGCAGAGATGCATACATTTCGCAGAAAAGGCTCTTGGGGCTGCTTAACGAAATAATAAACGGGCTTGAGTAGCCCC
>JAUXHF010000103.1 GCA_030621685.1 Spirochaetota bacterium | reverse complement strand
GGCAAAAATAAACTTGTAAGGGCTAGCGTACACTGCTTCTTCTAGTAGAACGTTGATGTATCAAAAAAAGCTAGGGCATTGATTATTAATAATGTTTAAACTTTAATTATCCGTATTTTGAGCTTCTAGGAAAGTTTTATCTTCGGCTCTTTTTAAACGGAACTCTTCATTGATAAGTTTGCGATATTCTTGTACAACTTGTTGTTTTTGTAGGTATATGTTTTTCTGTTCTAAGGAACGGCGTTCCCTAGGCCTTGAGCTAAGAGTATTGAGGTAAAGGTTTTCGTAAAAAAGAAAACTAGAACGGAGATCACTTTTATTAAGCCGATACAGTGTTTTTTCACTGTTTTTAAATTCGGCTATATGGAAAAGCTCATCTTCATCATCTAGGCCGGTTAATCTAGCCAATCCATTTTTGGCGTAATAGGCGGCTATCAGCAGATAAGCTGTCTTTGCATTGAATTTTTGTTCTGCGGCAAGCACAAGGTTTTGTAGGCTTTTAGCATTCTCGCTTAGCTCTCCATAAGCTAAGCCTAACATGAAATAGGCTGGGCCAGAGTATTTCTCGTAAAGCCTGCCTTGTCTATCTTTGGCTAAGCTGCTAACTTTCTCTAGATATTCAATTTGCTTGAGTGCTTGATTTAGCTGGAAATAGGCTAAAGAGCTGTAAAAATAAAGTTTTATTATATTTTCTTTGATTATAAAACTGGCTATTTTTTTCTCGGCTTCTTTGTAATAAGAAGAAGCTAACGTATAAAGTTCTTCTTTTAGGTGGATATTGCCAAGGATGAAAAAAGCATCGGCTGGGGCTACATGTCCATTTTTTTCGCTGCGGATAAGAGCATAACTAGCTTTAGCACTATCTTGAAAATTACCTGCTTCAAAATTTTGGTAAGCAGCAGCTATACTAAGCTGGGCATCAAAAGGAACGAGAGTTTCGGCTTGAAGAAAAATTACATGCTGAACGCCGAAACTTACTATAAACAGGAAGAATATTTTTTGTAAAAACCTATTGAGAGATGTCATGAAGCTGTTTTAGAGTGAGAGTAATTTTTTTAGTACGCTGTTAATAAATTTCGGCATATCTAGCTGTTTGCTTAGTTTTTTTTTATGCCTTAAAATCCTGCCAAAGTTTATAGATAAAGCTTTAGTCAACATGAACACAGGTTCTTTGGTCAACATGAACACAGGCTAAGTGGGAGCAATTAACATCTAGCGTTTTTTATAAGTTTATAAGCATAGGACCCAGCCAAAAGAATGCCAAAGAATGCCCAAGAATGCCCAAGAATGCCAAAGCGCTGAGGGGAAGCTGATGTTTTGAGCTAAAAATTTTAGTTAAAATCTTATTTAGTTAGCCGAGTGACATACAAGTACAAGGCGGCTATCGAGAAGACGACATTAGGAATATAAATACTCCAAGCGGCATCAAAAAGCCCGCGTTTGCCTAGGGTTTCCATAGTAACAAGCAGAAAGTAGTAGAAAAAGATAACCACTATGGCGATGCCAAAGCTGGCGCCTTTGCCGCTACGTTGGACGCTTATTCCCAAGGGCAGAGAAAAGGCCGAGAAGACAATACAGGCTAAGGGCAAAGAAAAGCGTTTATGGTATTCAATGTAGAGTATGGGTCTTATTTCTTGCATAGAAAGTTTTAATTTGGTTATTTCGTTGCTAAGTTCTACAAGTGTTTTTTCTTGGATACTTTTATTGCGTTTTTTCACCTCTCTAATATCATTAACAATATTAATAAGAATATTCTCAAACTCTATTTTTTGAATTTCCAAAAAGTTTTTGGTATTCATATGCAATGTTTCCCCGTTGAAAAGCTCTAAAGTGGTAACTTGGCTATTCACAACGTTATTGAGCCAACGGCCTTTTTTAGCAAAGGTAATTCGAATTTCACTTTTCTCCTCATTATACTCGTAAAGGTAGACAGAATTCATGAGGCTATCTTTTTTGTCAACACTCAAAGAGGCTATTTTTTTTGTCGTATTGGGTATATCGGCAAAGGTTCTATCTTCTATAAGGATAGAGGGGTTGGCGTAGATGGTTTTTACGTAGAGAGCTTTGTAGCGTTCGTTGGTGTAGGGCGAAACGAAATTGGAAAAGAGGAAAGTGATAGACATCATGAGGACGCCAAAAGCTAAGGTAGGCCAAAGGAGTGAAAAGAGCGAAATGCCGGCTCCTCGCATAGCAATAATCTCGCTATCGCCTGAAAGTCTGGCTGTGGCGAAAATGGTGCTGAACAAAACGCCCATAGGCACTGTAAACGATACTGTGAAGGGTAGCGTCAAGAAAAAAAGCTCTAAGGTAACGGCTATGGGCGTGCCTTTTTCTAAGGTAAGCCGCACAAGATCTTTAAGTGGCGGCAGAATGAAAATAAAGGTGAAAAACCCTACCCCTATAAGCAGGGGAGGAAAAAGCTCGCGAAAAACATAACGGTATAATCGGTAAGGATGGCGATTAGGATTCTTCATGCTTTAGCGAAGAAAGATATGTAAGATTTCTTTGTAGGCTTAAATCTTTGATAAAAGATTTAATGTTTTTTTCGATAAAAATTTTGTTGTTTTTATAAGATGTCTAAGAAGGTACTGAAATTATATAAGGAAAACAGCTCTTGTTCTTTAAAAAGCAATAACAAATAGAATATAGCCAAAATTCTATGTTTTTAGGTACGTTTTTTGCTATTATGCGGCTTCTCGATTTGTTACAAAGTTTTTGCATGAAATGCTGAAACTGTAGAAATGCTTGTGTGAATCGCTCAAAGACTGCAAAACCCTGTATTTGCCTAGCTAGCTAACTAACTACTAACTAGGCAGGTAAGAGCAGACCTAGCAAAACTGCTGGAAAGAGTTAGAGAGTATTTTATCAAATAAAAGTATTAGCTTGCTAGGGAATTTTCGATATCCTTTGTATGTTAAAAAAAAGAAGCAAAAAAATGAAGAAAGGCAGATAGGAAACAACAAAAGCGAAGAAAAGATTTTTAATGAAAATAAAAATACTGCGTTCCATGCTAAGCTGTGTTTTAAAAGACATTCTTCGAGAGAGTGTAAGAAAGAAGAAAATGAGTAAGAGAGCTGTGCAGAGAAATTTAATCAGGCTATTGTCATAAAAAAACAGCCCAATAATTGGCAAAATCAAAAAATTTATCGAGCTTAATAAGAAGCTATTTCTCAAATTCTTTTTAATAAATTGGCTTGGCATATCAATTTTCTTGGCAAAGAAAAAATCGCTGGTCAGCATTTTCATGTAAACAGTGAGGAAAATAAATAGGCTAACAAGGAAAAGAAAAAGCTGGAAATAAAATCTTGGCTCGTATGGACTTGCCGGCGTAAAGGCAGTAAAACAGAGTAAAAATAAACATACAGTGTAAGCCTTAGGATAACGTATTATTTTTCGGTAAAGAAAACTCATGGCAAGTATGTTTTTATATCTTTCGTTTTACTAAGGCCAAGCTTAGTGGAGCAGGAGCAGCTTGTTTTGCATCTGTTAAAACCATGAAAATGGCAAGGGCTTAATAAATTTAATATCCTCATAATCTTCATCAATAAGGCTGGCTATCATTTTTTTGGCAGCTACCAAGTCGCCAACTTCATCAATGAGGCCTAAGCGCAGGGCTTCGCTGCTGGTATAAACAAGGCCGTTGGCGGCGGTTCTAAGGCTTTGTTCACTAGATTTATGACTACGCCACTTGATCACATCACTTACAAAAATTTCATGCAATTCTTGAACAGTTTTTTGGATATAGTTTTTTTCGAAATCTGTTAAGCTCCGAGTAATCGAGAAAATATCCTTATAGGGCGCCGATACGATATCGCCGCTTTCAATGCCCCATTTATCAAGAAATTTGCTTATATCCATATAGCCAATTCGCACGCCAATAGAACCAATAAGCGAGCCACGGTTAGCAACAATGACATTGGCGGGAAGAGAAATATAGTAGGCTCCCGAAGCACAGATATCTTTAATAGAAACGACAAGAGGCTTTTTTGTTTCACGAAAACGCTGCAGAGCCTCGTAGACTTCTTGGCTGGCAACAATGGTGCCGCCGGGAGAGTTTATGCGTAGTAAAATTCCTTTTATACCGGGTTGGGCAGCGGCCTTATCTATTTGAGAAACCCAAAGGCTAGCCCCGCCTATGGATACTGGCCCTTGCTGCTGGTAGCTAATGGTTGAGGATATATCTAAGACTAAAACTCCTTTTTCTGGATTGAAGGCTCGGCTCACGTTAAAGCGGCTGCTTGGCTTTTCTTGCTGAGGTTCTCGCAAGAGCGACACCAAGACAGCTGCCCCTAAAAAGAGCAATAAGAGAATAAATTTAAAGGTTCCAGATTTCATGGTTTTTATAAGAGTTTTCTTGTTTTTGTATGTTTTGAAGTTTTAACAGAAGCTTTTCAGTATGCAAATTTATGCCTAGTTTGTAAAGCGCGTATTCTATTATAACATGGTTTTTTTCATCGTAATGATTTTGAAGATAGGTTATGCGCTTTTGTAGCTTTTGGACAGAATTCGAATCTAGCCATTTGGGCGTAGCTTGAGATGTCCAAGTGGCCCAAGTTGTTTTTGGCTGCGAAAAGGCCTTAAGATGGTCTTTCGCATACAGCTTACTTAATTCTTGGTGGAAAAGGCGAGGGCTATGGAGTTTTTCTTCGTTTACTTCTAAGGTCTTAGCGAAAGGATTTCTTCTCCGCAAGGCCACAAAGAGTTTTTTAGCGGTAAAAGATTGCTCTAAGTAGGGGAACACGAAGATTCTGGGTTTATGGGTTTTCGCCAGCAATAGAAAGTTTTTAGCTGTTTCTGCCACATAGATAGGTAATGAAAAGTCTGAAAAGCTCCGTAGCAGCGTATGGAGCAGCGAAAAGGAGCTGTAGGCTTCACTTCCGATATCCTTATAGATGAGAAATCCGCTTTCCTCAAAGCGCAGAGCGAGCAAAAAGTCTTGCTTCAAATTTTGCCGATGTATGTTGGTTTCAAGTTTTGCAAGTATGGCAGATGAGCATGGCTGCTCGCGGCTGGCTAGCAAAAAATTCTTTGCCGAATCCCTGCTAACTGGCATATGAGAATTTGTCTTAACAAGGTTTGTTTGGCTAAGATCATAACCAATATCATGATTTACCAGCAGTTTGCCTGTACTAGGAAAAGCAGCTTTGAACTGCTGAAATACTTGCCAAGTTTGTCGCCAGTTTTCAAGCTTAAGCCTCATATCGCTGCTCTGGAAAAGCATGGGCATAGCCTGCCGTGATTGTTGCAGAATATCTTTGCTTAAGATGACATCAAAGACTTGTTCTTGCTTCTCTTTGTGTAAGCGCATAAGTTTTGTATAACTTATGCTAGGTTCAATTTTAAGCTTGCCGCTTTGAATATGTATATTGCTAGCATGCCCTGGCGTATTAAATGCAAATGCTAATGGCAGTGAGGATACAGCTATTTTCTTGAAAAGCTTAAGCAGGTCTTGAGAATGAATGAGCATGTGAAACTGAATAATTTCTGGGAAAATTTCTGGGGAAAATTAGTATGTTTTCTTGTATGGTATGGTATGTTGTGGTCTAGCAGTAACTTTGCATGGCTTCGTATGCTTGCTTTTTGTACTTTTGCAGCTATGTTTTTATTTTCTTTTTCCTTTTTCCATTTTCTAGGTAGCTATTTGTAGCTAGCATCGTAAGAGCTTTGGATACTGTATAAACTTTGGATAAAACCTCATAGCAGGCTGAAAAGCAATGTTCACATAAGCTTGGGAAGCTGGGATTTCAAAGGGTTAAGCAGAAAAAACAGCAGAGAAAAACCTTGGTTTGCCTAAGAAATCTTTTTCGATATGTTTGTTTTTCAAAAAAGAAAAAATTGAGATAACATCGGCGGCTTGGTCAAAGCCGATTTCGAAAAAAATAAGGGAATCTCTTGTGCAAAATTTTGGCAAGTAGCTAGCCATTTTCCTATAAAAACGTAAGCCATCAGCGCCAGCAAAGAGGGCGCTAGCCGGTTCGAATTTTCTTACTTCTTGGGCTAAATCCTTACTATGTTCGGCAACGTACGGTGGATTACTGACGAGTAATGAAAAAGTTTGCTTTTGTAAGGCCATGTGAGTAAATGCATCGGCCTCCATGAATTGTATGGAGTGCCTGGGGCCTAAAATATCTTGGGCATTCGCTGTAGCCAGCTTGAAAGCTTTTTTCGATATATCTATGGCGCTTATGGCTAACTTTGGAAAGGCCTGCTGCAGGGCTATGGAGATAGCCCCGCTGCCAAAGCCTATTTCTAACATATGTTCATTGGCTATAGAAAAATCAGGGGTTGCCAGTGCTTTGGGCCAAAGTTTCTGCAGTTTTTTTTGAATATAGATAACAAACTCTTCTGTTTCTGGCCTGGGAATGAATACTCCGGGTTCTACTTTTAGCATGTTTGTTAAAAATGGAGCCTCTTTTAACAGGTAAGCCATCGGGAAGCCTTTTTGGCATTGTTTAGCCATTTTGCCTAACATAAAAAAGGCAGAGAGTGGTATTTTCTGTAAGAGAATCTTTTCGGTAAAAATAGATTCATGTACCATGGCGTCAATCAGAGCCTTATCAACAGCAAGTTTTTTCAGGACTTTTGAGAAGAGCAGAATTTGCTTGCGCTGCGTAATTTGACGAAGCCATTTTGTTTGCAAGGCTGCTTGCACAGAGATGGAAAATATCGGCTTCACCTTTGTTTTTCACTTTTGCTTTGTAGCATAAATATTTTTTTCTGTTATTTTTTATGTATTAAATAGCGTAAGGCCATGCACTTTATAGAGTGCTGGCTAGTTATACATACTATAATATAACTATAATATAACTATATTCACTACTTACTA
>JAUXHF010000069.1 GCA_030621685.1 Spirochaetota bacterium | reverse complement strand
TACTTCTGCCTTAAGACCTAAACGCTTAAAGTCTGAAAGGCTTTTTTCATCTCCGGCATACAGTAAAATTTTCTGTGAAATCCCATGCCCTGCAGGCTTAGTTTGCTTCTCCAAGATAGCCGATAGCTGCACAATAAGGCTTGTGGCCTTCTCTTTTTCTTGGGGAGAAGAAGCAAGCGGCTGTTCCTTCTTCAAAAAACATAGCGATTGCATGCCTTGCAAGGATACAAGAAAATCGTAAATAATTTCATTTATCTCTGCTAGGGAGCTATCCATATTGGCAAGCAAGGTGTTCTCCACTGTATTTTCGAAAATGTATTTCAAATTTTCTAGGCCGGCGGGCTGCTTGGAATGAGGTATTTCTGATACATCGTTTTCAGCATGGTTATGAGCGGTTTGCAACAATATTGGAAAAGCAGCAACAGCATGAGAAAACTTGGAGGCTTGCTGGCTTAACTGAAATAAAAAAGCCTGTAGATCTTTATTTTTAAAATCCAAATCCAAATTTTTCAAATCAGTGCTGTGGCTATCGCCTAAGAGAGCGGGGCAGAAAAGAAGCTTATTTTCGGCGTTTAGAAAATCCCATTGGAAAAGAAGCAAAACAGTATTTTCTTGTACGCCAGGGTACAGGCTAAGTTTCAGCTTGCCCCATGCTCCTGCCAAAGAAAAATGCCATAAGCTGTCGAGCAGTTTTTTTTTCAAAAGCATATGTTCAACCAGATCGTCTATCTTAACCATGCTAAGCAAGTGTTTTTCTGCAAAGCGACGAAGATCGTTTTCCCTAGCCATTTTGCCATCATCGCGGATAATTTCGCAAATAAGGCCTACTTGTTGCATGCCAGCTTCGCGTAGCATTTCGATGGCAGCCTCGGTATGCCCAGTTCTATGTAAGATGCTTTTAGTAGCAACAATAGGAAAAACATGCCCCGGTCGTTTAAAATCGCTAGCTTTCATGGCATCGCTAGCCAGAGCTTTAATGGTAACAGCTCGCTCTAGGGCCGATATGCCTGTTGTTGTTTCGCGGTGGTCTACAGATACGGTAAACTTCGTCTTATAGGCATCTTCGTTGTTTTCCACCATTTGCCCAAGATTAAGTTCATTCGCTCGCTGAATGGAAAGCGGGACACAAACAAGCCCTCGGCATTCTTTAATGATGAAGTTTACATGCTGGGGACTAACTTTTTCTGCTGCCATGAAAATATCGCCCTCGTTTTCGCGGCCGAAATTGTCCACCAAGATAATCATCGCCCCTGCTTTTAGCTGCTTAAGTGCTTTTGTTATAGAATCTTCCTTCGTTTTTGCTAAAGATGGCGTTTTCTTTTTTGTTACAGCAAGCATTTTCGTCCTCATTTTTTATAGCAAATATTTTCCTTGCTTTTTCTTGTAAAATTACTTTCGTTTAGCATCAGCAAGCAAAGAAAAGTTTTTCACCTCGCCGCTAGCTATGTTTTTCAAGCTAAAAGCCTTTGTAGCAAGTTCTCTTTCTCCAAGAATGCTAACTAAAGTATAACCTCGACTTTTCGCCTGCGTGAATAATTTTTGCAAAGAGCTAGCAGCCGCTCCTATTTCTACAGCATATCCTTTGTTACGCAGGCATGCGGCAACCTTAAAAGCAAAACTCTGCAGCGCTAAAACTTCTTCGCTGCTGGCTTCTGTTTTAGCATTTGTGTTTGTCCTATCTACCATCATGGCAAGGTAAGCCTTGCCATCGGTATCTATCTTTTTCCTTAGGGGCAGTCCCAATTTTTCCAAAAAAAGCCTTACAATGTGAAGCCCCATGCCAAATCCCACGCCTGTAAGGCCATTTTTCAAATCGCCTTGTTTTGGGAGGTATCCTGCTAGGAGTAAGTCGTAACGTCCGCCGCCAAATAAGGATCTTGTAATTTCACCAGAGGCATCAAAGACCTCAAATACCAAGCCTGTGTAGTAATCAAAGCCCCGGACTATGCTGGGGTCGTATATGGGCTTAGAGGGGAAATCCACAAGCCCTAATAGCTTTCTTAGCTGGCTGAAATTCTCTACTTGTTTAATAAAGTTTTCGATGGCTGCATTTTCAGGCTTTGTGGCTAGTAGCTGCTGGCTAAGGAGTTTTCGCAATGTCTCAAGAAGCTCTGTTACCGCAGATACAGAGGTTTTTTCAAGATAACTCTTTATAAAATCTCTTGTAGCCTCATCCGAGAAGTTTTTATGGCAAAGCTCTTCAAAGGCTTGCACAGAAAGTTTGTTTTTTTTGTCCACCATTTGGAAGAATATACTTTGCTTAGCGCCATCCATTTTTGCTAGCATCCGCAAAGCCACCTGCGCAAAACCTCTATGGTTGTAACGGATTTGATAGGCATGGGGGGCTATTCCGTACGCAGTAAAAAGCTCAGCAATAAGCTGCAATATTTCAACATCGTAAAGCACTGAACTTTCGCCTAAAATATCAAAATTAAGCTGATGAAACTCTCGCAAGCGACCTTTTTGCGGGCGCTCATAGCGATAACAAGCTCCTATGATATACCAGCGAAAGGGCCTTTTATAGGCTTTGGCTTGGCCTGCCGCCATTCTTGCTAGCGAGGGCGTGATTTCGGGGCGTAGCAATACTTTCCGCCCGCCTTTATCCTCAAAACTATAGGCTTGTTGCTGAAGTATCTCAGAGCTTGTTTTATGTGAGAAAGTGTCTAAGGCTTCAATAATAGGAAGATCATATTCTTTAAATCCAAACTTTTCTGCCGTTAATTCTATTCCATGCCGTAAATATGTACGTACCTCCATGTCTTTAGGCGGATAATCTAGCATGCCTCGAAGCGCCTGCGTGTTTTCTTTTTTTGACATAGTTTTTCGGTTTTTTTTACAGGAAATGTTTTTAATTTTATATGAAGCTAATACATGAATACATGTTTGGGCAGCTTATTCAAGGTTATTCAAAGTCATTGAGTCTCATAGTATATCATTAGCTTTTTTGTTAGCTTTTTTATTAGCTTTTTCAAAAAAACCTATCTTCATTTCAAAAAAATGTTATACTTATAGTAAGCTATAATATCAAATTGTGCAAAGAATTTTCAAGTATCCTTTTAAGCATACCTTACTTCTCTATGAAATTAAAATTTATAGTTAGCCTAGTACCAATAAGCCTTAGCCTTACCTCTTAATGCTGGTAACACGGCAGCTCTCTAAACACATGGAACAAGAAACTTTTTTAAGCACACGCGAAAAATACATGGCTTATATCCAAAAAGGCATAAAAAATATTGAAGATACGGATAACGCGGGATACCTTCCTGCCTTTCCCAGTAACTTCATGAACGAAAAAGGATTTCCTTTTGATAAAAACACCTTAACAGAAGTTCTCGATGAGACGATTAGTAGCCTGAACATTCAAGATTTTCCAGAGAATTTTATTGTAAAAGTAAAAAAATCTTCACTGGCTTTATTTAAACATTGGCTTGTGGAGGTAAGCAATAGAGAATTGCTGCCTATTATTGAACGCTCCCATGCTTTTCATAAAATGTACTTTTTTATGTTTCTGCCTACGGGATTAACCCTTATCCCGCTAACCAGCAATACCGCCCATGAACTTTTTTTGCTAAATGTATACAATCGCAAGAAAGTGAATCAGTATGAGTATAGTTTTAAGACCTCAGCAACTGCAGAGCATAAACTTATCATATACAAAGATTATGCCAATAAGAAGATTTCTACCGTAAAACTCAAAAAAAGCGGCATGCGTAAAGAACAGAGGTTTGATATTAGTGTCCTCCGCGAAGATAATAACCTTAAGTTCAAAATAAATGTAGATGATAAATACTTATTAAACCATAGTATTTCTTTCAAGAGATCTGCTAGAGTAGCTGTTGCAGGGAATAAGGCTAAAAAGAACCTCGAAGCCCATCTGCAAGAAGTTATCGACATCGTTAAAAAACATGCTGAAGCTCCTTGTAAAACAAACAATTCTGCAAACATATCGCTTGGTAGAGTGCGTTCAATACCCATCTTACTTACCTTACCCGGAAAAGGACTCTACAAAAATACTGAAATACAATTGAGTTTTCGTGAAAAAGACAAACTTGTGCAAGTACACGATTTAAAAGGAACTCTTATTAAAACCATGGTACTCGCCTTTCCGCCAAAAAGCAACTGGCTGAAAAAAACAAGACTTGCCCCAAGCGCCTAACAGTGCCGCCTAACGTAACAAGTAACAACTTACAAAAACGAAACAGCTGAAAAAAACAAGACTTGCCCCAGGCGCCTAACCTAACTAACAGTGCCATCTTAACAAGTAACAACTTACAAAAACGAAACAGCTGAAAAAAATAAAACTTGTCCCCCAGTGCCTGCCTAGCAGTGCCGCCTACCCTAACAAGTAACAACTTAGAAAAACGAAACGGCTGAAAAAAATAAAACTTGCCCAAGCAGCTATTATTTAACGAGACATAAGGAACAAAAATTATTTTTATGGCTGAAGAAAGCTATCAATCCAGTGAAATTAAAGTATTAGAAGGGCTTACCGCTGTTCGCAAAAGACCGGGCATGTACATTGGCTCTACCGGCAAATCAGGATTACATCATTGTTTGTTTGAGGTCGTTGACAACTCTATTGATGAAAGCCTTGCCGGCTACTGCGACCATATCACCGTAGTGCTTGAAGCCGATAATGTTGTCTTCGTAAAAGATAACGGCCGCGGCATTCCTGTAGATACCCATGCTAAATATGGCGTGAGCGCTTTAGAAATTGTCATGACTAAGCTGCATGCCGGCGGTAAATTCGAAAATAGTTCTTACAAGGTTTCTAGCGGCTTGCATGGCGTAGGCGTTTCTTGCGTAAATGCCCTTTCCCAGTGGATGGAAGTAGAAGTACGAAGAACAAAGAAAATATATCGCCTCAACCTAGCAAGAGGCTTGGTTACCCAGGCTACCCGCGAAGAAGGTAGCGTAGCTAGCGATGACCCTTGGCAACGGGGATCCAGTGTTCGCTTCAAAGCCGATAAGGAGATTTTTGAAGAAATAGATTTTGATTTTAACACCATTAGCACAAGACTGCGCGAGCTAGCCTTCTTGAATAGTGGCGTGACCATAGATTTCATCGATGAACGAGGCGAAGAAGCCATCCGTCAATCTTTCTGTTATACAGGAGGCATTATCTCGTATGTAGAAAGCCTAAAGCATTCAAAGAAAACCATTCATAAAACGCCCATCTCAATAAAAAAAACCAGCGATGATGAGCAAATGAGCTTAGAGTTTGCTTTTCAATATACGGCTTCGTATAACGAAAGCTCATATGCCTACGTCAATACCGTACATACGCCAAACGGCGGCACCCATGTTAATGGCATGAAAGCTGCCTTATTCAAAGTGCTAAACACGCTGTTATCGCGTAACATGGGCCTGCTGAAAAAATACAAAGTGGAAGCCCTTACCAGTGACGATGCTCGAGAGGGGCTTATCGCCGTACTCTCGCTTAATCTAAGTGAGCCACAGTTTGAAGGACAGACCAAAAACAAACTAGGCAACCCAGAGGCCTACTCCTTTGTTCGTGAGTCCCTAAGCCATGAACTCATTCGTTATTTTGACGTTAATATTGAAGACGGTAAGGCCATTTTAGAAAAAGCCTTATCGGCAGCACAAGCAAGAGAAGCTGCCCGGCGAGCCAGAGACCTCACGCGGCGTAAAAGCGCCTTAATGAACGACAGCCTCCCCGGAAAACTCAGCGATTGTACCACAAAAAATGTCGATGAGAGCGAGATATATATCGTTGAAGGCGATTCGGCTGGCGGCTCGGCTAAAGCCGGACGTGACCGCTACTTCCAAGCCATTTTGCCTCTGCGCGGGAAAATGCTCAATGTTGAAAAGGCTAGAATTGATAAGGTTATTGCTAACGAAAAACTACAGCCCATTATTAGCGCCCTTGGCGCCGGCGTTGGCGATGACTTTCACATCGAAAAACTTCGCTACGGAAAAATTATTATTATGGCCGATGCCGATGTTGATGGCTCTCATATCCGTACCCTCTTGCTCACTTTTTTCTTTCGCTACATGCTGCCCATTATTGAACAATCTAGAGTGTACTTAGCTAGGCCCCCTCTCTATAAAATGTCGCATAACAAAAAAACTTTTTATGCTTTTAGTGATTCCGAAAAAAATAGAATCTTAAATGAAAGTTTTAACGGCGTAAGCCCTTACATACAACGCTACAAAGGACTGGGCGAGATGAACGCCGACCAGCTTTGGGAAACAACTATGGACCGCGAGAATCGTTCTATTATTAAAGTGCAGCTTCAAGATTATATGGAAGCCAACGAGATGTTTTCCATTTTAATGGGCGAGGAAATTGAAGAAAGACGCAACTTCATTGCTGATTTCTCAAAACAAGTCAGCAATTTAGATATATAAAATTTTCTATTCACCGCATGTATGCTATGCATATTTTTCTAGCTAAAAGAAGAAGAAGAGTTAGCCAAGCAAGATTTCATTTTCTCTCAGTTCCCGGGTTTGTTGGCTTTCTATGGCTTAGCCTGTTTAGCTATCAGTATGCGCTAGCAGCCCCTTCCTTCGATGAGAAAAAAAATTCTGTTCTTACAAGCGTAGGACTCACCCTCTCCGATGGTCGTGATAAGGTGCTATCACAGCTTTTTCGTTTTGGCGTAGCCGGCCAACTACGGCTTGGCTATAGCTATCTTGACAGCGATAGCTACCATTTTCTTACTATGGAATTTGCTGGCGGCAGCATGTTCCAAAACTATCAAAATAAAAATGAATATCCTGATGATGACCGCAACCAATACCAATTCTTTGTTCATTTAAACTATGCTTCGCAGTTTAGAGTATTAGAAAGAAAATGGTTACGACTCTACACCGGCTGGGTGCTAGAAAGCACCCTTGATTTTTGGATACCCTACTTTCTTAGCTACGCATGGAGCGGTCATTTTGCTCTAGGCCCTGCCCTAACAGGTGTTTGGCAAAATGGCAAACACCGAATAACATCTAGCCTGCTGCTTCCCATGATAGGTAGCCTATCAAGGCCCGCTTTTAACTCTTATAATCTTAGAATGGAATTTCTTCTTGAACAGTACGGAATTTTTAAAGGTGGCGTGCAAATTATAACCGAAAATTCCCGCTTTGCTTTCTGGCATAACTTCTTTCGTGTACTCGTACTTTTTGATTATAGTTATAACCTTACTCCCTATCTAGACCTTTTGGCTAGCTATACTTTCAAAGCAGCCTATTATGAACCACCACAAATTAAGCAAGCTAAACTCAATATGAGAAATAGCTTCCATATTGGCTTGGCATGGAAATGGTAGGTTTTCTCGTACAAATAACAGGTATAGCTTATTATGAAACACTTTCAAAGAAAACTAATTTTTAAACAGCTAGCTAGCTGTTGTATCTTCATTCTTCTATCAGGCAGCCTAAGCGCCTGTTCTTTACTCATTAATCTTAGCTATCACAGCGAGCCTAAAGTGTTTGATCTCTATTTTGAAGACTTCAAGAGCATCTATGCCTATCCCAGAGAGTACACAGGCAAGAGCGAAGATTGCAGCCCAGATGAACTTTATAAGCGCTATCGCCCCCGTGTCTATAAAGACATGGGCGATGTAGCCTTGGCAAGAATACTCTATTTAATTCAGGTAGAGTGCAAAGATCCCCATCTTGGATCTTATTTTCCTAGTGATATAGATTACGCTGCCCAAGCCTTACTTACTGAAGAACAACTACTTGTCTTAGATAATCTGGTTGGCTATCCCTCCCCTTTTCCCGATATTTATCTTGACTTTTCAATGGAACAAAGAAAGGAAAATTTCCGTTACGGGCTAATTAAAAATGAATTTAGCCCAATAAAAATTGGATATATTCGAGTAGCTCACCTTATTAAAGAATTAGGCGGCATTGTTAGGCTGGAAGGAAATAGAGATTGGCTTAGCGGAATAGAAGATATTATTAAGCATTTAAATGCCCTTGAGGTAGAGAGTATCATCGTAGATGTGCGCACTGCTGCTGGTGGCTCTATAGATAATGGTCGGTATATTGCCGCACGTTTTGCGAATACCGAAGGGCCTTATATTAAGTTTTCCGAAAAGATAGCTCCTGATAAATTCAAGGATATCTATCCCGCTATTATTCGCCCAGAAGGAAGCCATGTTTTTAGCGAGGGAAAGATGATTCTGCTTACCAGTTTTTCTACATGTAGTGGCGGCGAAATGTTCACGCTGGCCATGCGTAAACGCGAAAACCTCATCAACATCGGATATTATTATTATGACACTAGAAAAAAAGCAACAGCTGGCTGTGCTGGTGCCATATTAGATAAAGATCTTGCTAACGGCTGGAACGCTACCT
This sequence comes from Spirochaetota bacterium, assembly GCA_030621685.1. Classification (GTDB taxonomy): domain Bacteria; phylum Spirochaetota; class UBA12135; order COTS27; family COTS27; genus JAUXHF01. Next base: position 474 of record JAUXHF010000069.1, on the reverse strand, counting down.
TTACCTCTAGTCAATCTTATTGCCTTGAAAATTGTACGCCCTCAGGCGATGCTAACTATCTGCGGCAGGGTATTTTGCCAGATTTCGGAATAGACTCTCCAGCTTGGGAGAACATCCCCGCTTATCAAGATATCAATGATCCCAGCTATATTAATAGGTATGACTCTGCATTAGAAAATGCTTTACTGCTTTTAGGCAATGCCCCGCTCTTTGATAGCGTTTACGATAGCATCTCTCGGCATAAATAAACGGAAATATTTAGGTTAAGCTGTGCTGCGGCTGTGCTGCGCCATCCTACCATCACCATCATCTCCTCGGGCAAGGCAGTGAGCTGGTATAGCGCATACAGAAGAGCTTTTCTTACGCCGCTTTCGCCGCCCTTTCCGCCTTTCCCGCTGCGTAGCCAGCCAGCCTAGCTTTAGAGCTTCGGGGCTTTAGGTTATAGAATCCAGCTTAACTATATGGCTTGTCTTT
>JAUXHF010000250.1 GCA_030621685.1 Spirochaetota bacterium | reverse complement strand
CTTTTGAAATAGATCCCATAACGATAAATCACAGCATTCCTGTAACACTTGCCTTTGCCATAAAAACTCCTAGCGGAATAGTTCTTCATTCTGGCGATTTCAGAAATGACCGTCATCCTTACTATGGCCTGAGAACAGATATGAAGAAGCTGAAAAAATATGGCAGCCAGAAAGTGCTGGCGCTTTTCTCTGATTCCACAAATGCGCCTTCTCACAGCGAATATGTGAGTGAGCAGAATATATTTAAAAATATTGAAAAGATATTTAAAAGCCATAAGAAAAATAGGATTATTTTTTCAACATTTTCAACGCAAATAAGTCGCGTTAAAAAAATCATGAACTTAGCCAAAAAATATAAACGTTCTGTTTTTTTAGCGGGAAGGGCGATGAATGAAAACATCAACGCAGCCATAGATAATGACTTATTAGATGATTGCGAGGACATCTTACTTTCAAACAAAGCCTTTAAGCAGAGCAAGAGCCAAGAAACTGTTATTATTGCTACAGGAAGCCAAGGCGAACCTAATTCAAGTCTTATTAAAATAAGCCGCAAACAACATCCTTTCATCCAGCTTTTGAAAGAAGATGTCATTGTACTTTCATCTTCAACGATACCAGGTAATGAGAAATCGGTAGAAAAATTACTGGATAATTTTGCCTATAACCAAAATGTAATTATCACGAATGATGACATGGATATCCACTCCAGTGGTCATGGCTATAGAAAAGAATTAGCCGAACTCTTGCAGGCGGTAAGGCCAAAATATTTTTTTCCCATACATGGCAATTGCTTAAATATGTATAGGCATAAAAACATAGCCCTAGAAGCCGGATGGCTATCAAAGAATATTTTTGTATTAGAAAATGGCCAGAAAATTGAGTTACATGAAAGAAATGTAAGCTATCTCGAGAAAATACGATTAAAGGAATTGTTTGTTATAAATAATAAAATACAAACTGTGCGGCCAGAAACCATTGAGGATAGGGAAGTGCTATCCAAGGCAGGCGTGGTGTTTGTAAACGCCTTGATGCAGCAAACAAGCCTAGTAGACCTTGTTATACAAACAAGCGGGGTAGGCGAGGCCGGCCCGCATATGGTAATCGAACTCAAACAGCGGCTGCTAAAAGTGCTAGAAGAGGGGGATGCTCCTCTAAAAGCCTCTAGAATTCAAAAGCATGTAAAAAAAGAAGTGGAATTTTTTATGCGAAAACTAAACTTCAATATTCCTAAAATCATTTGCACGGTGAATACCCTCTAAGCAGAGCAGTCTTTTACTACATCCCTTATGTTCCACGTGGAACATAAGGGATGTGCTGTAATTCTGTAATTTTAACTGCCCAAGCTGCGCAGGTTAAAGCTATTTATGAGGGCTGGGGGCTGGTTTCCGCAGAGCTGCATCCCAAGCATCTATTTTTAGCGGATATTTAGCAGCTACTTTTAGCGGATATGAGAAGGTCTAAAATTACAGAGCTATAAAATAAAGTAAAAAGTTATAGAGCGAGAGCGAGAGTGTACCGCTCCTTTGTTTCACGTGGAACAAAGAAGCGGTAAAATTTTTGTTTAGAATTTACGAGCGGGGATGGCTTGAAGAAAAAGGCTGTTCTGCTGATAAATGGAGCTGGCTAAACCGAAGGGGCTTTGGGGCTTTTTCGGGATGCTGATGTTTTTGGGGTCTTCAAATAAATTTTTACTTTGGCTTTGCACGGCTAGCTGGCTTTGTTCGGCGGTTAGGAAGTCTTCGAAAATTTTTCCAGCATTGTTTTGTTTGATAAGCTGGTCTCCTTGTAGGTTAGCTTTTCGCATAACCTGAAACATCTTGTAAACAAAAAGCGATTCCAAGGCTAGCGAGACATCCCAAAGTTTTTTTGCCTGTTGTTTTTTGGCAGCAAGAGCTTTTTCTTTTTGTAGTGGATCTGGAACATGTTTTGCTTCATTTAATATTTGCAAAAGTTTTTCTGTAAATTTCTCTTCGGTATTTTCCGGAGTATTTTGGTTTAATGCAGAAAGGTTTGTATCGGATGGCTGATTAGCGCTGCTTTCCGATGGCCCCGTATTAAAAACACTGAATAAATCGGTAGATCCGCTGAAAAGGGGGTTAATTGAAATCATTTTTGTTTGCTTCTTGAGAGGCTATGGAAGTTTTAGTTTTTTTAGTAGCCACTTATTTAAAGCCACTTTTTAGTAGGCATATCATATAGCCGTATTTATATTCGCTGGTTTTATTTTGTTATTTTCTAATCAGGCAGAAAGCTAAATGAAAAGGAAGCTAAGGTTTCTAGCGAAAGATAACTTCAGCATTCAAAGCGCCGCTTTGTTTTAGTGTGGTGAAGACGGCGGCAATTTCATCAATGCTAAGGCCTATGGTTAAGAGCTGGGTAAGGAGTTCATCTACATTGTTGTAATATTTGCTAGCCTGTTGCTTGCGAGTGGGCCCGCTTGTGTTGCTTGCCCCGAAACTTTGGAAGCGCTGCCTTCCAAAATCTATGGCTAAATCCTCGAAGGCGATGAAGGACTTATCGATGCGAAGTTCGCTGCCAGCTACGAGGACGCCTGTGCGCCTATCAATTATCACCTTGGGCATGGTCTCGATAAGAATTTCAGTATTTACAATTTGCTGAACGAGGCTTGGCTCAATAGGCGTTTCATCTTTTTTGGAAAGAATCAGGTTTTTATCGCCACTTAGCGTAACCACGAGCATAGGCAAGGCGTTTTCTAAGGCTTGCTTTGCTTGGGCGCTACGCAGAGGCTTATATTCTTTTAGAACTAATGTTAAGTTTGTTTTCCCATACCAGCGGTTTAGGCTAGGGTCGGCAAAATTTGTTTCTACT
>JAUXHF010000075.1 GCA_030621685.1 Spirochaetota bacterium | reverse complement strand
TAGCTGAAACTGAAGAGAATGAAGAGAAAAGCAGTATCTTATACTCGGCTGCTACTAAGCCTTGGAAGTTAAGACTAGCCACTATGAGTATTGCTTTTTTTTCTGTTATAACGCTTATGGCTTTTTTCCTTTTAGGCTATCTCGATTCAAAAACAAAAGCTGAAGCGCCAGCTCTTGCCATCGTAAATAACTCTAAGGCAAGCCTGCAAGATGCATTAGGCCCTCTGGCTGTTAAAGTGTTGCCTCTGGCTCTTGGCGAGCGGCTTGTCATTCAAAAACAAAAAGGTCAATGGCTACAGGCTAGCTTCTTGAAAAGCGAGAACAAGGATGCCAAGCAGTATGTAACAGGCTGGCTTCCTTTAAAAGATGTTTATCTTCTAAAGTGAAGATGTCGTTTTTTGAAGGTAAGACTAGCTACTATGAGTATTGCTTTTTTTTCTGTTATAACGTTTATGGCTTTTTTGCTTTTAGGCGAGCTTGATTCAAAAACAAAAAGCATCAATGGCTATAGGCTAGGCTAGCTTCTTGAAAAGCGAGAGCAAGAAAGCCAAGCAGTATGTAACAGGCTGGTAACAGGCTGGCTTTAAAAGATGTTTTTAGGCATTTTGTTAATAAGTATTTTCTATGGATTATCGCTAGTTTTGCTAGTTTTTGCTAGGCTACTGTAGATTTTTTCAGCGAGCTGGGCGTTGTTGGTTACTTGCCCTGTACTTTGAGTTTTGCTCGCTTTCGATGCTACATAGCGCGGTATTTGCATGGAAACAGCAGTTACTTGTTCAGCGGCAAGTTTAGCTTTTTGAACATCTTCTAAGCGGTTAGCAATAACGAATTCATAGCCATTATCTAGGCATAGTTTTTCTGCTTGTTTCCGAGTTTCTTCTAAGGTAAGTCCTGAGACCAACTTAAAAGTAGCCATGGCTAAACTAGGAAATTTTTGGCGAACAGCCTGTACAATTTTTTCTGTGGGCAAGAATTTCATATCATGCAAGCCTTGCTTTGAGCTGGGCTTGCCCTTCTTTGGTCGGGCTATTTTATAATCGCTTACGGCTGCAGTAAAAATGCCGAGGTCTGGCTGTTTTTTGGCTATCAAAGACAGTGTTTTTTGAGCAAAGTCTTCAAAATTCCGAAACCCGACACTTTCAAAAGGAAAACGCGAATCTCTTTTTTTATCCCAAGGCAAGAGCAAGCATGGCTTAGCTCCTCTGGCATAGGCCTGGTAAGCTAAGTCTATCCCCGTCTGGGCAGAGGCGAAGTTACTAAGCCGGCGAACATCATCTATTTTGCTAGGCACAGAGCCAGCATTAATAAACACTTTTTTGCCTTGTAAAGAATTCTTTTGGCTAAGGGCGTAGGCATGACAAACATGCCAAGCAAGTTCCTCAGCATCGGGAATCTTCGCTTTACTCTCTGATAGCAGCGGTGAAAGAAACAGCACACCGCATGCTTCAAGCTTTCTTTTATGCTCTTGAAAAAAAGGGTTATTGGCTAAGCTGCTATGCATGGCTGGGGCAAAGAGAATAGGCGGCGCCAAACATGCTTTGGCTGTATAAAAGCTGTTGCCAGCTTTAGCTTGCTGGCCAAGCTTGTCTTTTCCTAAGGTTTTTTCTAGTGTTAAAGATTGCTGAAATTTCACTCCTAAGGCACTGGAAATAAGCGTGCTTACATGGTCATCGGAAATGGCCGTTGCCGCTTTAGCCACACTATCTAAAGTAGCCGGCGCCACCAAAAGAAGGTCATCGCTGAAAATATGCTCAGCTTTCCCCGTGCTAGCCGTAATAGGGATAGAGATGCTGGCCCATTCTAAAGAGAGCGGGCTGATGAACTTCGCTGCGTTTTTGCTGAGATATACTTGAACATGGGCGCCAAAACGCCTAAGCTCACGAATAAGTTTTACAGACTCCACGCTGGCGATGCTTCCCGTAATGGCTAAGGCAATATGGCAGTTGGTAAGAAAACTATGTTTTTGAACTACCCGCCTGTCGTCACTGTCATTGTTCTTAGTCTCGTTATTCATCTGATATGCCTAATTTTTCAAATTTCCCCGTATCGTATATAAGCTTGTGCATGAGATATAAGCCGATTAGTTTTTTTCTTTCCTCGCCTTAGGTTACGCTGCTCTGCTAGCGCTGAGCAGGTGATGCTCTTGAAATTTCTTAGCGCGGCGCTATCCATCTGCTTTGCCTAACTTTTCAACTTTCCTTTGTACATAAGCTTGTGTATGAGATATAAGCCGATTAGTTTTTTTCTTTCCTCGCCGTAGGTTACGCTGCTCTGCTAGCGGTAAGCAGGTGATGCTCTTGCAATGCCCCGAGCAGCAGCCTTGCATATAACCATAACAGCTATCGCATTGAATAAAGAGCAGATGGCAATCATTGTTTTGGCAATTTCTATGGGTGTCACAGCATGCCCCGCATTGATGGCAATTGGCTATAGGCTTTTTTGTTACGCGCTCGCCAAGCCGATTATCGAAAACAAAATTTTTGCCGATAAACAACGATGGCAAGTTCTTCTGTTTCACTGTATGACAGTATTCTATAATACCGCCTTCTAGCTGGTACACTTTTTGAAAACCATTATTGGCTAAATAAGCACTCGCTTTCTCGCAGCGAATTCCCCCCGTGCAGTAAAGTAAAATCTCCTGCTGCTCTTTGCCTTGCAGCCTTTGAGATAAGAGAGAGATCTGCTGGCTGAAGCTGCTGGTATCGCTTGTTATAGAATTTTTGAAATGGCCCACCTCGCTTTCATAATAATTGCGAACATCTACAATTACCATGTGTTTTTCTAATGCCTTGGCATGGAATTCTAGCGGAGAAAGATAGCTTCCTTTTTTGCTAAAATCTATTTGGCTATCAAGCAGCCCATCGGCTACAATTTTGCTCCGTACTTTTATAACCAGCTTGTAGAAAGAATAATTTGCTTCTACAAGCGCTGGTTTCAGCTGAACGCCACGGAGGAAGGGAAGGCTGTCTGTTAAGGTTTGAAAGGCTTTAATATTTTTGTTGGCTAAGGAGAATTGCGCATTTATGCCCTCTCTAGCAATATATATTCTGCCTAGCATGCCTAAGGCTGAAAATTTGCGGTAGAGATCATCACGGATAGCTTGCGTGTTTTCTAGAGACCTATAACGATAAAAGGAGAAAGTAGTTCTAGCTTCATCGGAATTCTCCATGTGTTGTTTTAGAATTTTTTTATCGATATGGTTATAGAGCCTATCGCTGGCCGGCTTTTTTTGTTTTTTTGTAGCTTTTCTGTTATGAACTGTTTGCATGTTGTTAGAGTTTTTCTGTAAGTGGATAGTTAGCTTGTAAGGCCTTTTTCATTGGCGAAAACAAAGACCTCAGGAAGTCTTTTGCTTAAGTCACGGCATTTGTAAATTTTGAATTCGGCCTTGCTGGTTAGCTGAACGACAAAACAGCTTGCTATGCTAATACCCAGCGAATGGCGAATGAGTTCTTTGTAGATTGAAAGCTGAAGCGAGTAACGCGATAATTCACATTCCTCAATATCGGCTAAGGGGCCCAGCATTCTACGATGGTAGGGGCTTTCGGTATGTATTTTCTTACTTGTTTTCCAATCTAATAAAATAAATTCACCTTTGTTATTTTGCAATAAACAATCTACGGTGCCAGCAAGGCTTAGGGCCTCATTATACACAATAAACTCGGTACAAAGCGGGCGGTAGCAGTTATGGCTGGAAAAGTACCTATCGTAAAACTTGTGGAAGCCACGAATTTCTTGATGAATGGGAGTCTGAACTATAAGTTTGCGTTGTTCTTCTAAGTAGACTTTGGCATAGAGATGGAATTCTTGGCCGCGTACACTAGAGAAATTTCGGCGAATGAGCCAGCCCTCAACGACCTCTTTGGCGGCAACACCTTGGTTAGTTGAAACTTGCTCGGCTATTTCTTTACGGGGAAAGGGAGATGATATTTTCTCGATAACAGAGCTTACCGAATCGAAATATCGATTTTGCTCTGTATGGTAATATTGATGCGAGTCAGCATCGAAATCTATAAACGCTTCACGCTGAGCAATTCTTTCCTGAAGGCTGTCTTTTAACTGCTGAAAAGATGGCTTGGTGCTTGTTACTAAGGCCATAACGTTTTTTGCTAGGCAATCTAGCTACCATGTTGAAATTACTTCCGATAATTCTTTGCTAAAATTACCGGAATGTTTCTTTGTCTTCAAAATTTTAATGCAAGTTGAATGCAAGAATTATACCATAGGAATTATTATACCATAGGAATTGTACCATAAGAATTGGCCACTAAGATTAAAAAAAGCTAGCGCCTTAGCTTTGAGGCGGGTATTATACATACCTAGCCTATGAACTTTCGGGAAGCAGGGCGCCTTGTACGCCCTTGCATATCCCCTTGCAGGGCCTAAGCCCAGCTTAGGCTATGAAGCAGAAAAACAGCTATAAAGTGTTTTTCTGTGCGAGTATGAGATCTACCTCGTAGGCATCAATTTTAAAATGCTTAGCAATTTTGTTTTTTGTCCAACCTATGGAGTAAAGCCGCTGTATAGCATGCATTTTTTCGAGTTCCAAGGCTTCTTTTTCACTTGAGCTTTGTTCTGAATCTTTTCTTAGACCAGACGAGGGGCCTGTAAGTTTTTGAAAGTTGCCATGTAAAGCCTTGAGCAGGATGGAAATTTGTTTATCAAAACCCTCTCGAAGCCGGCCCATTTCTTTTCTATCAATAAGTAGTTTTGTGCGCATGTCTTCTAAGGTTTTTCTGCGGGCATCAATATCCTCAACAACATAATCTAATTGATTATACTTTTCTTCAAATATATGGAAGGTCTTCTGTTGTTCGCTGAGCATGGCCGTTTGGGCCTCCATTTCTTTCATGCGAAGGCTTAGTTTTTTCTCAAGATTTTCGTGGAGGCGTAGACGTTCGCTGAGTTTCTTGCTCTCTATAGTGTAAAGCTGGCTTTTCATGTCTAAGGAGCTTAGCGTTTTGGCAAGGGTATCTGTTCCCTGCGTAGTTTTAGAGAGTTCTTTCATTTGCTCTTCAATGTTGGAAATTGTCTGTTTATGACTATTTAAGTTTTCTAGAAAGACAGAGATGTTCTTACGCTCTTTTTGTATTCCAGAAAACCATGAGTTTATACGAGCTTCGTTTTCGGCAATAGTTTCGAAATCTTTTTCCAATTTTCTTAAGATGGGCTTTTTCTCGGCTAGGCTTTTTTCTATCTTAAGCAGATACTCTTCCTTATTCTCAATATCCTTAGCTTGCTGAGATAAGCTAGAGAGTTTTGTTTGTTTCTTGTAGAGTTCAGAAAGTTCTTGTTTATAGCTATCTAGGCTATATTTCAATTTTTTTTGCAAGGCATCGGTTTTGTCGAAAAGTCCTGTTTGATCTAAAAATAAAGTAAGGCGTTTTTCCACAACGTTCATGTCTTTATCTATTTTCATAATCCTTTTTGAAAGCAGGGTAGTCATAGAATCTTCGCTTGCCTGTAGTTTTGTTTTTACGGCATCCATAAAAGTTTCTAGCTTATTTTTGCTTTCTTTTAGAGTTTTCTGTGAAAGCAGTTTTTGTTTTTCATTTTCGGCTAATGAGTTTTCTATATGCTGTCGTAGTTTTGCTAGGGTGGCTTTGCCTTGCTGTACTTGCTCATCTAGCTGCTGTTTGAAATACTGTGGCAGTGTTAAGTTTTTACGTTTTGTTTCTAAGGCTTGTTCAATTTTGCTAATATCAGAATCTAATTCTGCAAGCACAGCGCGGCCGCTTATCTGCAAGCGTTTTTTCATGCGTCCCTCAGCATTTTCTAATAACTCAACAAGAAATTTTTTCTTCATAAACTTTTCGACAACTTGTGGCGTAAAGGTAGCTTTGGCCAAAGCATCAATTTGCTGCCTTGCTTGTTTGTAAAGAGCTAAGCTTTGTTCTAAGCTTTGCTTTTGTACATTGGCTAACTTTTCAAATTTTGCAGTGCTGGTATTTAAAGCGGATATTTTAGATTCAGCTGCGACAATTTCTTTATTAAAACGATTAAGCGAGGTATCGGCAGAAGATATTTTCTGCTCTAGTTTCTGTTCTAGTTTTTGCTCTAATTTTTGTAAGCCTGAGCCTATGCCATGCTGGATGGCTTCTTCTTGGGTCTTTATAAGACCGGCTTGCAATTTGTTTTGTAATTCTTTATTTTCTTGCAATTCTTTCTGTGAGTTTTCTTTGTGTTGCTGGCTAAGATCAGCTAAGAAACTAAGGAAGTTACTTCGATAGCCTTTTAAGACATGATGAAAATATTTTTTAAAATTATCGTTTTCTGTGCTTGCTTTTTTTTGTATACCTTGTTCTAATTTCTGTAGCAGCACTTGTGTTTTTTGGGATATGTTACTTTCTTGGCTTTTTAAGCTTGCTAGGCGATTTTTTAATTCGACAGAATAGCTATGGCTTTTTTGTTCTAAGCTGGCTCTAAGCGCTTCAATATTCTTAAGATTTTGGGCTTCCCAGTGTTGGCTGGTACGAGCATTTTTCTCTATAATGTTTTGCAGCTGAGATTCTAACAGGCCTTTTTGATTTTCAATATGGATAAAATACTCTTGTTTAGCTTTTTCGGCCTGTACGCTGAAGTTGCTTTGAAAAGTATAGATGGCGCTATTTTTTTCCATTTTTTCAGTTGCCGCAGTCTGTAGTTTTCCAAGAGCGCTCAAAGCGCGCTTTTGTTCTAAGCTAAGTTCTTCCTCAAATTCTTGAAAGCGACTTGTGCTATGCGAAAGTTTTTCCTGAAGAAGTTTTAGGCTATGCTCTTGCTGCGTTTCAACGAAGCCGGCTAGTTTGTTTATTCTTTCGCAGACCATTTTTTCTGATTGCTTAATAAACTCATGCATATCCTCGGCATAGCTTTCCTTCAGCTGATACTTTAGCTCCATGCCCTTAGCTTGTTGCTGAAGGCTTTGAATATGCTTCTCTATATGGTTTTTTTGTTTATTGACAGTAGAAAAAATATTTTTTTCTACGTGGGCTAGTTTTCGTTCTAACTGAGTTCTATGCTTTAAACTGATGTTTTCTATCAATATTGTTTTTTCAATATTCTTTTTTTCTAAACGATCAAAAAATATGGTTAGTGATTTTTCTTGCTGCTCTTCTAATACCTGCTCATATTCATGCTTTCCATTCTGATACATTTCAACTAGTTCGTTTTTTTGCTGATCCACTTTAGCTAAGGCAGCATGAATGCTCTGACTTTTGTTTTGGGCATGAGTTAATTGCGTTTCTAGTGAATTGCTTTTCTCCGCTACAAAATCGGCTAGGTTTTTTTCCGAGTGTTCCAGTAAAGACCGCATCGTAAGCTGCATGTCTTCAATGACGTTTTTAGATGTCTCTTTCATTTCTTGAAGCTCTTTGTTTAGGCTTCCCTTGAAGGTTTCAAAACTATCTGCATGTGAAAGTTCTTGCTTTCTTGCTTTGGCTAAGAGCGTTTCTAATGTCTGTACTTTCTGAAGGGCTTTGTTTTGGAGTTCTTGGGTAATTACTTTTGTTTCCTCACTCATAACACTTAAAGTGCTGCTAAATTTTATGGTATATTTGCTTACTTGCTTTTGTTGTTCAAAAAGTGCTTTTTCAAGCTGGCGCAATGCCGCTTTCTCGGCTAGGGCTATTTGTTTGTTCGCAGAAACATTTTTTTCTTGTCGCAAGAGAGGAAGCGATTTTACTACTCGCTGAACTTCTGCATGATATATGGCTAGAGTTTTCTCTAGTTTTGCAGATTTTCTTACTAAGGATTGCTCAGTTTTCTTTTCAAGGGTTTCTAGATTATGAGCAAAAGCTTGTTGGTTTTCTTGCTTACTGTTTTCTAAGTCTTTAGAATAAGAATCTAGTTTTTGCATAAATATGCCTTGCTTATCTTTTAGCTGCTCTTGCATATTGTCTACTGAAAGACTTATGTTGTTGCTCTCTAAGGTAGTTTTCCCTAGGAGTTTTTCTAGCCTTGCTTGGAACTGGGCTAAGAGTGTCGCTTCTTTTTCCTTGAGACTCTGTTCCATCTCCTGGGTGCTTTGGTTAAATTCTTGAAATTGCTGCTGACTTTCTTTTTTTAGCATACATTGGGATTCTTCAAAGCTGCCATGGAACTGCTTAAGCATGTTTGAAAAGTTTTTTTCTACAGAAACGAGATCTTGCTTGGTAGCGTCAATTTTCTCTATGGCTTGCTCTTGTAGGCCTTGCAAAGATACTTGAAATTCTTCACCAAGCTTTGTCTCTAGGTTCTTAAGCTGTTGTTTTGTTTTTTCATGACGGCTGCTGCTGTCCTCAGCAAAGGTTTTTTTGGCAAGATTCATTTCTTCCAAATTATTTTGAAGCTTATTGAACATTTCACCATAAGATTCTTTCAAATGCTCTTTCTTCTCTTGTAGCTCAGCTAAAGAATACTGCAAGAGTTTTTTTTGCTCTTGGGCGCTGTTTAGTAAAGTAGAGATGTCTTCTTGATAGGGCTGAAGGCTTTTGGCAATATCGGCGCTAAGCACTTGAAGTTTCTGTGTTTTCTCTGCTTCAAGATGCTGGATATAAGCATCTGCCTTAGCTTGCGTACCTTGTTGCAAATCGGCTAGAGCTTGTTCTTGTTTTGTATGAAAGAGCTTAAGGCGATCGTTAGC
>JAUXHF010000334.1 GCA_030621685.1 Spirochaetota bacterium | reverse complement strand
ATTTTGAAGATAGCGAAGGAACTCTATTCCAAAACATCCAGCAAAAAATCCAACAAGAGAACTTCATCAAAATAGGAAGCTACTCACAACTTAGTTCCATCAATAGCTCTTCAGCCTATCCCCTGCAAGGCACCTATGTGATTGTAAGAGACCTTAGCGCTGCAGCCCAGCCCAACCACAGCCCCATTGGAAGCCAGACAGCCCCTTTCACGGGCAGGCTTTATGGGCTTGGTAAATCGCTTACCGGATTAACTATCCAGCGTAGCACCCAAAGCAATGTCGGATTATTTGCTGCCATTAAAGATGCCACTATTGATAACTTTTCAATAATCAGCTCGGAAAAAGGCATTACTGGCAAAACGATTGTAGGCTCACTTGCTGGAAGGATTTTAGGAAATAGCAAAATTAGCAACTTTTCCTTTAGCGGGCTGGTAAAAGCAGATAGTAAAAGCTCTGATGATGCTGAAGTCGGCTATCAAATAGGTGGTTTTGCCGGTCGCGTAAGTGGCAAGGTTTCCTTGATTAATATTCGCAGTGCTGGCGCCGTTATCGGTACCGATAACATAGGCGGTCTTATTGGTAGAGCTTATAGCGGTGTAAGCCTTCTTGGCGGGTATTCCACAAGTAGGGTTTCCGGCGAAAATGATGTTGGTGGCCTTGTTGGTAGAGGCATTGACATTGAGCTACGAAACTCCATCGCTCAAAATGTGATTACCGGCCATGATAAATTAGGTGGCATCATAGGTTCACTTATTCAAGGAAGTCTTTTTAACTGCTCTTGGCTTGGCGAGGTAAATGGCATCCAAGAAGTTGGCGGCACCGTTGGCTGGCTTTCTCAAAGCCGTATTGTGAACTCCTTTGTTAGTGGGCAGACTTCTTATATTAAAGGCAGTAGCAATATTGGCGGGCTTGTTGGCTATGCTTTAAATAAAAGCATTATTCAAGATTCTTACACAAGACAAGTAAAAGTAGAAGGTGATAACCATGTTGGCGGGCTTATTGGGCTTGTAACCAAGAACACTCGCATAAAAAATTCCTATGCTAACAGCCAAATTCTTCCCACGCCAAGGGCCAAAAAGCAGGCGGCTGGCACAGCCAATCAGAAACTGAATTTTGGAGGTATTGTTGGCAAGCTCGATTCATCCGTACAATTGGAAAACAGTTTTTATAACAACGACTTGTTAACGGCTGTTCAAAATGCTAATATCATCCTTACCGAAAATAAAAACCAAAAAAATACCAGTGTTAGCAGCTTATTAGGTCGCAAGACCAGCGAACTGAAACAGCTTACTACTTTCAAAGATTGGGATTTTGAGAATGTATGGGATATCCAAAATAATGGCTACCCCTTCCTCAAACAAAATAACTAAATTCTAATTCAGCCTCCTTAAGCTCTACGTTCATAGTCGTCTATCAGTTGCAAGGCATTTCAAGGCTCGCCTTCCCAGCATGGCCCCAGTTTTTGGAAGCTAGTCTCTCTTAGCATCTATAGCACTAACACCTATGCGCCTATACCGGCGGCGGCTAAAACATAAGCTAGAAAGCTCTAGCTGTTTTGACGCTAGGCTAGCTAGGCCAAGTCGGATCGTAGCCATGTCGTTCTGT
>JAUXHF010000090.1 GCA_030621685.1 Spirochaetota bacterium | reverse complement strand
CATGCAAATCTAAGGGAAGATGCAAGGCTATTAAGGCGATATCATTTTCTATAAGTTGTTTTATCTTACGGTAACTAGCGCCACGAAGCGGCAAAGGCTGCCCCCAAAAAAGGCCATGATGAACGAGTAAGGCATTGCAACCTTGCAAGGCAGCTGCCTCAAGAAGTTCTAAAGAGAAATCTACACCTAGGCCTATTTTTGAAATATAGCCCGAGTTGGCCACTTGAATTCCATTTATCGCCGTATCGGGCATCTTCATATCCAAAGTTTTTTCTAAGAAACTTTCTATCTCTACTAACGCTATTTTTAAGGCCATAAAAAAAACTCCATGTTCAAAATGTTATGAAACAAAGCTCATCTGTATTTCATATTTTTCCTTGATATTGTAATATGTCATGAGTATTAGAAACATGTTTTCCCAGCAAGTGGCTAAGGTAAAAGGCTTAAATTTTCTCTAAGAGCAAAGCCGAGCCCTGGCCAACGCCAACACACATGGTAGCCAGCCCATAAGCCGTAGAGCCTTTGCTTGTGATTTGAAGATGCCTTGCCAGTGTTAAAACCAGCCTCGCACCACTTGCGCCTAAGGGATGTCCAATAGCTATGGCGCCTCCATTAGGATTAACTTTGGAAGAGTCATCGGCTAGCCCAAGCGCTCTAAGAACCCCCAAAGATTGGGCCGCGAAAGCCTCATTAAGCTCTATTGCTGCTATATTACTTAGCTGAAGTTTTTCTCGTCTTAATACCTTATGAACAGCCCCCACTGGGCCCATGCCCATAATTCTTGGTTCTATCCCCAAAGCAGCAGCAGCGATGATTCTGGCCATCGGCCGAAGTTTGTGTTTTTTAAGAGCCGCCGCACTAGCAAGAAGCATAACACAGGCGCCATCATTCACGCCACTGGCATTTCCCGCCGTAACACTGCCATGCTGCTCACGAAAAGGTGTGGGGAGAGTAGCCAGTTTTTCTAAACTGCTATCGGGCCTAGGGCCTTCATCTTTATCTATGCTAAGGGGTTCAAGTTTTTTTCGAGATAGGCTGATGGGCATAATTTCTTCATCGAAATAACCTGCCGCTAATGCCCGAGCATAACGTTTTTGCGAGCGCCAAGCAAACTTATCTTGATCGGCACGGCTTATCCCAAACTGAGAAGCTACGTTTTCTGCCGTTTCTGGCATAGAATCTGTTCCATACATTTTCTGCATGGTCTTATTAACAAAACGCCAGCCTATGGTGCTATCGTAAATTTCTGCTTTTCTGCTAAAGGCTGATTCGGCCTTAGGCATAACCAAAGGAGCACGAGACATGCTCTCCACGCCGCCCGCCAGCACAAGATCGGCTTCACCTACTTTAATCATTCTCGCCGCCATAGCTACAGCCTCTAAACCAGATGCACATAGCCGATTCACCGTAATTCCCGGCACGCTTGGAGGAAGCCCGGCTAAGAGTAAACTCATTCTTGCTACATTTCTGTTATCCTCCCCTGCCTGATTGGCATTGCCCAAGATAAGCTCATCAATATCAGCTTTGGCCGCATCAGTTATATTTGTTTTTTCAAGAACATGGCCAATCACTTTAGCTGCCATGTCGTCTGGGCGCATAGATGACAAGACCCCACCGTATTTCCCAAATGGACTGCGAATTCCATAACATAGAAACGCTTCTTTCATATCAAATTTTCCTCTTCTCTTTTATACATCTTAGCAGATGCACGTAAATACTTTTACTAAAGACCATATCTCAACATAAACTAAAGCCGTGTTTTTTTTACTTAATTTACTCGTTTGTTTAGTATAACTAACTCGTTTTGTAAAGAAAATATAGACAGAAGTAATACAAGCTAAGCTACACAGTTACGTTATAAGCTATAATAAAGCTATAATATATAATAGAGCTATAATAGAGCTATAATAGTATAGCACTTTCAGGCTTTTTTATTAAGAAAACAAGCTTATTTTTAATAAGGAATAAAAACAAGAAAATTTTCTACATTATCTTGAAACGTATTAAAATATACATTATATTTCAATAACAAAACTTACAAATACTTACAGGCCCTATGAGTAGAAACAAAGCGCTACGAAACCTTTATTTCAACAAACTATTTCAAGAAAAAATAGCTACTTATAGCTAGCGATATATATCTAAAACTATGACAAAAGCAAAAAAGAAAATTTCGGTAAACTCCTTAAAGCATGCCGTAAAAAATATTATCCTTCCGCGCTGGCGAAAGCTACTTCTAGGCTTGCTCCTTATTATAATAAGCCGAGCATCATCGATGGTGGCACCAGGAGCCTCTAAATTTCTTGTCGATGACATCTTTGTTGGCGGTGAAATACAAAAACTTAACATCTTGTTACTGGTAGTAGGGCTTGCCATGGCTGTGCAGGCCGTCACAGGTTTTGCTCTTGTGAAGCTGCTCAGCGTTGAAGCCCATCATTTCATTTCTAAGTTACGTATTAGTATCTATCAACATATTATGAATTTGCCGCTTTCGTTTTTTAACCGAGAGAAATCTGGAGCAATAGTTTCTAGAATTATGAACGACGTTGAAGGTGTGCGTAACCTTATTGGCACAGGGCTTGTACAGCTTTTCGGAGGGATTCTCTCATCTTGCCTAGCCCTTTTCTTTCTCATCAGGATTAACCAGCAAATGACCATTGCCTCAATTTTGATACTTGTTCTCTTTGCGCTGGTTATGATGAAGGCCTTTCAAACCATACGTCCAATCATGAAGAGTCGCCAGAGAATACATGCCGAGGTAACCGGCAGGCTTACCGAAACCATTGGTGGCATTAAGGTCATCAAAGGTTTTGCAGCAGAGGGGCGTGAAGAAAAAGTATTTGCATCGGGCGTGCTGAATTTGTATGAAAACGTGAAGAAAAGCCTGACTGCCACAGCCTTAGTAACCATGATCACTCAATTGCTTATTGGAGTGATTACATGTTTGGTCATGGGGATAAGCGCTTATGCCGTCTTACACTCCAGCATGACTACCGGTGACTTCATAGCCTATTTGCTCTATTTAGCCTTACTCACTTTTCCGATTATCCAAATGTCTAACATTGGCACACAGATAACCGAAGCCTTTGCCGGCCTAGATAGAATGAATGAGGTTTACACCCTAACTACCGAAACCGATGATCCTAAACGCAACAAAATTCTTCATTCGCTAAAAAAACCTATTGTCTTCGAAAACGTTCGCTTTCGTTACTCCTTAGGCTACGCCAATCAGGAGTTAACAGATGAGGAACAAACTAAAAAAGATAGAGAGGTCATTCGCGGAGTCTCCTTTGAAATTCGAGAAGGAGAGGTAGTGGCACTGGTTGGCAACTCGGGGTCTGGAAAATCAACGCTGGCATCCCTCGCCCTCTCTCTTATGTCGCCAAGTTCTGGAAGGATACTCATAGGTGGCCAAGATCTTCAAGAAATAAAATTAAAAACTTTTCGTAGCCGGCTGGCTGTGGTGCTACAAGATGACTTTCTCTTCGATGGAAGCATCCGTGATAACTTGCTCTTCTCTAAATCTACGGCGACAACACAGGAAATTAATCGTGCTGTAAAAGCAGCCTATGTACACGAGTTCACAGATAAATTTGAAAATGGCCTGAATACCATTATTGGCGAACGCGGCGTTCGGCTTTCCGGTGGACAGAAACAACGAATTTCAATAGCTAGAGCCATTTTAGCTAACCCCGACTTTCTTGTATTAGATGAGGCAACCTCGTCTTTAGATAACAAAAGTGAAATGTATATTCAAAAATCTCTGAAAAGCCTTTTCAAAGATTGCACAACGCTCATTATCGCCCATCGCCTAAGTACCATTGAACGAGCCGATACCATTCTTATGGTTGAAGACGGGAAAATTGCCGAAGCAGGAAATTATAAAACTCTTATGCGAAAAAAAGGTAAGTTTCATAATCTTTACACCTATCAAGCAAGAATTTAAAAATGCTTACCTAAAATAAGCCTCTCCTTAGCTGCTCGAAGCGAAGCCCGCGCAAAATTCTATCCTTCTATGCGCCTTTTCGAAGCGAAGCCTAATACAGCTTGACTACTTCTGTTAGAGGTCTTGCTTGTAGCTTCTTTTCAAAAATCATAACAAAAGCTAGAGCAGGATTATCGGCGGTACTTATCGGCGGTACTATGATTGCCCTCTTCATATATAGAGCTGTTTTCTTTAAGCCAAATAAAAAGTTAGCTAAGAATGTACTCTCTTTTTTCGATACTGAGAATATCTATATATTTCTAGCAAAAGGAGCGGCAAAAATTGCACAAGCCCATCCGCTCCATCTGCCAAAGCTATATGCAAAGCCAATGCAACAGCAGCTATGTAGACAAACCTATGCAGAGCTTTCCATTTTCTACCTTGAAGCATGCTTACCGCCCTATCCGTGCTCGTCAAGAAGAGTGGCACAAGAATCAAGAAAGCTATCCAGCCACTAAAATAAACCATCGTAGTGGCATCAGAAAAAAACTTACTCGGATTTTTGTAAAGCAAGTAGGCTGCTACATGTAACATGGCATAATAAAAAGTAAAAACACCAAATGAACGTTTATTTCCATTCACCCACTGCAGTATCTTCAAATTCTTAACAAGAGACCAGATTACCGATAGCTTAAGGATAAATATTACTGGAGAAATATATAAAGTAAAAAGAAGCAAAAAACTACTGGCTTCTCCGGTTGTTTCAATAATCTCTTCATACGTATGGCTACTCCAAGGATAGCCTGTTAAGGCTTCTGCCATAATACCAAAGGTTGGCAGAAAAAGAATAAGCCATAAAATGTATTTTGAATTTTTTTTAATTACCTCTATCATATTTTTTATAATTCCTATTTATTAGCGGCTCTTTTAAAGATTATTATATCAATAAAAGCTTTATGCCAGCAAGCTGTTATGCTTTCTTGCCTAAAAAAATTTCTTGCTGCTTTGTGAACAATTTAAACTCTAAGGGATTTCCGCTGAAGTCCAAAACAAACATCGTCTGTTGCTCGCCGGGTTTTCCAGCATAGCGCGTTTGTGGCTGGATAAGGAATCTAGCCCCTGCTCCTTTTAAAGCCTCATACAACTGTTGAAATTCTTTTTCTGCCACCACAACTCCAAAATGAGGAATAGGCACGGTTATGCCATCTACTTGTCCGCAGTAATCTAACTCGGGCATAGCTCCGATATGCGCCGATAGCTGATTTCCGAAGAAATCAAAATCAACCCATGTATCTGCCGACCGCCCCTCTTTGCAACCTAGTATATCTTTGTAGAATATTCTTGTGCTTTCAAGATCTTTTACTTTGAACGAATAATGGAAACATGCCTGCATAAAAAACACTCCTTAGCTTTGAATTTAAAATCGATATTTTTCTGTAATCTTTTCAGCCTTTATTATATACGCATTTGAAAAAAATAAATGATATTAGCTACGTTATTTTATAAAATATCCTAGCCTTTATATTATATGCTACACTTTGTTACATGGATGGAGCAACTCCCCTTAGTCGCCTGCCAACAGCCGTTGTCGATTTAGAAACCACAGGCCTTAACGTGGCTACCGATAGGATTGTGCAAATAGGCGGCATACACATGCTGGGAAATAAAATTTTGCCCGAAAGCAACTATAACCAATTGGTTTTCCCGGGTATTAAAATTGACAAGAAAATCACAAAAATTCATAATATCGATGATGAAAAAGTAAAAAACGCGCCAACTTATACAGATTGTCATCTTAACTTCCATAGTTTTCTCAAAAACAAGATCATCGTAGGCTTCAATATTGGCTTTGACCTAGCTATCATCCGCAACGAATGCGAACGCAGGAAAATTCCCGTCTTAGAATACCGCTGCTTAGATGTACGCCTCTTAGGACTCATCTTGGGCATTCCTCAAAATACGTTGTATCTTGAAAGCTTGGCTGAATACTTCTCTATAGATATAAAGCAGCGCCACGATGCCTACGGCGATGCTTTCATGACAGCAAGCATCCTCTTGCATTTCATCCCCATGCTACGCAAACGCGGGCTGAAAACCTTAGGCGACGTGGAACGCGAATCGTATAGCCGCAGCGGCTTTCTTTCGGTAAGCTACTCTAGAGACTGGTACTACCCACTCCCGCTCTCCGAATCGCCGTCCATGCTAAAAAAACAAGATTGGGATGAGCTTGAGAAAATCGATCCCTTTCCCTTCTCGCACTATGTCGGCGAATTCATGAACACTTCTCTTTTAAGCACTGATGAGGATACTAGCCTTAGCCATGCCGCTGGCTTAATGGCAGAGAACTCCAAAGGATCTATCTTGGTAAGCAAAAAATCAGCGCCGGCTGAACATGCACAGCTAAGAAGCCCCGCCCAGCAGAAACTAGCTAAGGCTAAGGGCAAGCAGATAGTAGGCATTTTTACTGAAAGAAATTTGCTGAACCTTATAGGCATGGCCCATCCAGATACTCTTGATGCAAAGTTACTGCAGCGCCCCATCAGCGATTTTATGGTATCGCCAGTCCTGCAAATTTCACAAGATGCTTTTATTTTTCAAGCCATCCAATTTATGGTCAGCAAGCGGGTGCGCCATATTCTAGTAGAAAATAACGAAGGAGAAATTTGTGGGATTATTTCTCAGCGAGACTTTCTGCGAACAAGACTAGAGAATTTTTATAAAAGCCAAATCCGCCTAGAAAAAGTTCAAACTGCCGATGAGCTTGCAGAAATTCATGCCGAAATCCCACTTCTCACAAGGAGATTACTGAAAGAAGAACTTAAGGTAAAAAAAATAACTCAGATAATTTCCTGTGAATGCCAAGCTATTGTAGAACAGGCATGCCTTATCGCCATGAAAAAAATGAAGCATGAAAAGCATGGCGAAACAGCGCCAGCAAAATTTTCAGTATTAATCTTAGGCTCGGCAGGAAGAGGCGAGAGCATGCTAGCCTTCGATCAAGATAACGCTATTATTTATGAACCCAAAAAAGAAATGAAAGAAAAAGAAAAAGAAATTCAGCAGTGGTTTCTTCGCTTTGGCTCAATTCTAAACGACATCTTGAACACTGCCGGCATTCCCTACTGTAAGGGAAAGATCATGGCTGGCGAAAAAAAATGGTGCCGCTCCCTAGATTCATGGAAGCAGCAAATACAAACTTGGTTTCATTCACCAACGCCAGAAGCCATTCTAGGCACCGATATCTTTGTTGACTTCATCCATGCCTATGGCGACCCTGCTCTTACTTCTTCATTGCGCAGTTATCTTACAAATGTAGCCATGCAAAATACAACCTTTCTTAAAATTGTAGGCCAAGATATTATAAATAACATGCAAGCACCCCTTACCATGCTAGGACGTATTCGTAGCCATGGAGGCTGGTTAGATATGAAAAAAAATATCCTTTTTCCTATCGTGGCTACGGCAAGGCTTTTAGCTTTAAAAACAGGCTCCATGAAACACAATCAAACCACGAGACGCTACCAATATGCTAAAGAGAAAATTAAGCTCAACGATTATACTATCGAAACACTTAACGAAATTCACTCCCTTGCTATGTTAATGATTCTAGAACAGCAACTGCTCAATATATCTACCGGGAAAGCCGCTGATAATATGGTATTCCTTCGTCTCTCAAAAAAAAGAAGGCTAGAGAGATTTCGCTTACTTATGCATAATTTGCCAGCTGTTAAAGATATTATTATGAACTGTATTACTCAATAAAAATATTATGAACTGTATTACTCAATA
>JAUXHF010000393.1 GCA_030621685.1 Spirochaetota bacterium | reverse complement strand
GGGCAGCAAAGCCAAGCGCTAGAAGATGGACTTCAGCGTATTGCGCAGAAGATAGAATTTAATAAACTAGAAGATGCCCTGCAAGAAGCCGAGCCTCTGCAGCTAAATTTCCCAGAGAGCTTAGAACTCCGAGAAATACTGTTTGAGCTGTACCTGCAAAAAAAACTTTTTGCTAAGGCTAAGCGTCAACTCACTTTCTTAGAAAGCCGCCAATCGTTGGCGAAAAGCATGTATCTTGAGGCATGGCTGCTGCTGGAAACTGGCGACTTTTCTGCCAGCAAAAATTTGGCTTTGCAGCTAGTCCAGCAAGAGAGGGCCAAACAAACTCCGCTAGAGCAAGCAGAGATTCTTCTGCTACTGGGCAATATAGAACTGGGGCTGAATTTTCTCGAATCCGCAGAGCGCTATGCTCGGTTGCTACAAGCAGGAAGCGGCGAAACGCTAGAGTGGTACAGCTTACTTGCCAAAATATTAAAAAAAAAATATGAGCTGGCTAAGACTTCGCTTGCTGGCACAGCCTTGCTTGGGGCTAGCCGAGAGAGGCTGGAAAAACATCTAGACTTTTTTAGAGAGGCCTTTTATCAGCAAGCTAGGCCTTATGCGCTGAAGGCGAATTTGGAAGCCGAGCAAAATAATATTGATTCTGCTCTTTTGTATATAAACAAAGCACTTTCCTTAGATGGCGCGAATTTGGAGTATCAGCGCGAAAAGCTAAGCCTACTGTATCGCCTTGGAAGGCGTGGCGCGGCTATAGAATTGCTTACACGTTTACAAGAGTCTGCGCTTACTGGCGTATCTCAGCGTGCTTTCGATACGTATTTGCTGGCCTTTTTGCGTTTTACTGAAATTAGGCAAGAGTCTACTCGTTTTAAGGTGAACGTCAATGATGCTGCCAGCGAGAAATTTAACGAGATTATTTTGTTATTAGAACGTTCACTCTCTCTTCAGGCAGATGGCCGAGTACAGTTTTTTATGGAACAGCTGCTTTTGAGAAATGCAGCTTCTTTG
>JAUXHF010000044.1 GCA_030621685.1 Spirochaetota bacterium | reverse complement strand
GCCCAAAAAAAACCTGATGCTTTCTCTGTGGCACCAATGGCGATGTATCAGCAGGCTGCCAGGCTTTTAGACGCTATCACTCAGGCGAAAAACTTTATCGACTTTATTCCCAGCCAGGCGTATAAAACCCTTGTAAACACGGCATAAGCCTCAGGCGGTATTAGGTATTAGCTACGATATTTAGATATTAAGTAATTATTAGGCGACAACAGCACATAGGCATGAGATATTAGGATATTGGGATATTGGAAAAGAAAAATTGGGATAAAACTTGTTTACAAAACACGTAAATAAAAACTACTTCATTAGAAACTTTAAGAACTTGCTACAAGGAGAAAGAAACAATGAAAAAATTAAAAACTATTGAACAATTAGAAAAAGACTGGAAAGAAAATCCAAGATGGCATGGGGTTAAGCGCAGTTATAGCGCCGAAAACGTAGTGAAGCTTCGCGGAAGCCACACACAAGAATATAGCCTAGCGGAAATGAATGCCAAGAAGCTTTGGCAATATTTTAAAGACCACACTTACATAAACGCCTTAGGTGCGTTAAGTGGGAATCAGGCCATGCAAATGGCTAAGGCTGGTTTAAAAAGTATTTATTTAAGTGGCTGGCAAGTAGCCGCCGATGCGAACACGGCAGGGACCATGTATCCCGATCAAAGCCTTTATCCGGCGAATAGCGTGCCTCAGTTAGTTCGTGCAATAAATCGCTGCCTGCAACGTGCCGATGAAATCCATCACAGCGAGGACGCTGATAACATAGATTGGTTTCTTCCCATTATCGCCGATGCCGAATCTGGCTTTGGTGGCTCGCTGAATGCTTTTGAGCTGATGAAAGCCATGATTGAAGCGGGAGCTGCCGCTGTGCATTTTGAAGACCAGCTTTCTTCGGCAAAAAAATGCGGGCATATGGGCGGCAAAGTGCTTGTGCCCACTCAAGAGGCCGTACAGAAACTCAATGCCGCCAGGCTAGCCGCCGATGTTTATGACGTGCCAAGCCTTATTATTGCCCGCACCGATGCCAACTCGGCAGCCTTAATAACCAGTGATATTGATGACTACGACAAACACTTTATTGAAGGCTCACAGCGCAGTGCCGAGGGCTTTTATCGTGTGCGTGCTAGCCTAGATCAGGGCATTGCTAGAGGCTTAGCCTATGCTCCCTACGCAGACCTTCTTTGGCTTGAAACCAGTAAGCCTGATATTGGTGAGGCCAAAGCCTTTGCTCAGGCTATCCATGAAAAGTATCCGGGAAAATATTTGGCCTACAACTGCTCGCCATCTTTCAATTGGAAGAAAAACTTAGATGCATCAAAAATAGCTGATTTCCAAAACATTTTAGGCGAAATGGGCTATAAGTTCCAGTTTGTAACGTTAGCAGGCTTTCATGCTCTAAATTACAGCATGTTCAACTTGGCCACTAGTTATAAAAAGGAACAAATGAAGGCTTACTCTCTTTTGCAAGAGAGAGAGTTTGAAAGTGAAGCCCAAGGCTATACGGCCACCAAGCATCAGCGAGAAGTTGGCGCCGGCTATTTCGATAAAGTTATGCTTAGTATTAGCCAGCAAGGCTCATCACTGGCTGCTATTGAAGGCTCTACAGAACAAGATCAGTTTTAAAGGCCCAGTTTAAAAACGAAGCCTAGTATATTCGTACACTTGAAGCTAGGCTTCGTTTTTTTAAGGAGAGAGCTTCTCGGCCTCTTAAATGAGCCTGTTAAATGAGCCTCTTTTGTGTATATGGAGACTCTAAAATACTGGGCGAAACTCATACACTGTGTCACTCGTAACACAATCGGCGATAACATAATCTTGGGCTTCCCTGCAAAAAAGAACGTTAGGTAATGCAGATTTTCTAATATAATATGCTTCGTTTTGTTTTTTTGATGTCTGTGCTTTCGGCAATGGGCACTAGCACCGCTGCTACCTTTACCGCCTCCATAGTAATGATAGGATAGGCAGCTGTTTTATGGTTAGCAGGTTAGCATCTTCCCCGTATAACTATGAGTACGTCCACTATGGCTACGCCATCAAAATTAATAATGGTAATAGTATGAGTAGTGTATGAGTAGTTTTTTAATATTCGCTCTCCGTTTTATTATATTAAGAAATATATAGGTATTTCTAAATACATTATTTTGCTACTAAAATATGCCTATGGGCTTAACCCGACTGGCTTTTGCCAGCAGAAGGACTGGCTTTTGCCAGCAGAGGGAAAGGCTGCTTGAAAAGAACCGTAAGCAGCATGAAAAAATGAAGAAAAGAATTGTCGGACTTTTTCCAATATATTTATATGTATGATGATATACTTTGTATCTTATTAAAAAAATTGTTATACAATTCTTCCCTGCAGGCTTTATAAATTCTCGCCGTGTATGAAGCCAAGTATTCAGCAATATTCCGTTAAACATTAGCTTTGATGAAGGACTAGATAGCTAAAAATAGCCTTTACAGCTATCATAACAGAAAGTTTACACAAATTTTTGGGAACTAGCTAAGCATTTTGCTTAGCTTTAGCATCTGCTGGCTGTTACATGCCGCGTCTCATTCAGAAAATCTTATAGCAAATCTTTTGGCTAACTCCTAACTCTTTAGGCTACATATATTTGGCAAAAAAATACCTTTCAAAAAAACTATATACGGTTATACTATAAATATCAAAAAAACAGAAAAATCTAAACTTGTAGCACATTTAGCCCAAGAACATTCAGTATCTGCCTTAAGCCAAAATATTAAAGAAATACTTTATAGCATTGTAATGACCTTTGCTGTGGTGGCAGGCTTAAAAAAAATATACAAGGTGTAATATAAATATGAAAAAAACAGAAAAATCTAAACTTGCAGAGCATTTAGCCGAAGAACATTCAGTATCTGCCTTAAGCCAAAATATTAAAGAAATACTTTATGGCGGTCTTGATGGCATTGTAACAACCTTTGCTGTGGTGGCAGGCTTTGCCGGCGCCGGTAGCCAAATTGGCAGCGAAATAGGCATCACCGCCGTCTTACTTTTTGGTATCGCTAACCTCATTGCCGATGGCTTTTCTATGGGTCTCGGTAGCTTTCTCTCCCAACGATCAGAGAAAGATTTATATGATGCTAACAAACAAAAAGAACAACATGAGATTGAAACAAATTTCAAAATGGAAGTCTTGGAAACAGAAGAGATTCTTGTTGAAAAAGGTTTCTCCCTCAGCGATGCGAAAAAAATGACTGAGCTTTACACAAGAAATAAGCCGTTCTGGGTTAGCTTTATGATGACCTACGAACTTCAAATGAGTGACCATGATGACACGAATCCCTATCTCAATGGGCTTATCACCTTCCTATCTTTTATCTTTTTTGGATCCGTCCCGCTGCTCCCTTATTTTTTCGGGATAAATAGCTTTGTACTATCTATTTGGACGACCTCGGCAGCCTTGCTTATGCTTTCTGGGATACGCTACTATGTTACGAAAACTAAACCTATCAGATCTTTTTTTGAAACCTTTCTCATCGGTCTTTCTGCCGCTGCATTAGCCTACTTTGTAGGAACTTTTTTCAAGGCTTAAAACGAAATAACACTTTCTCTAAGCATCGAATTTTTAAATGCATGCGCTGAGCCGAATGTTTTGGCTACTCAAAAACATATAGCTATCTTTTGAAAACTCCATTTCATGCTTCATGCTTAAACCGAAGTAACACTTTCTTTAAAGCATCAAATTTTCAAATGCATGCGCTGAGCCGAATATTAGGGCTACTCAAAAACATATAGCTATCTTTTGAAAACTCCATTTCATGCTTCATGCTTAAACCGAAGTAACACTTTCTCTAAGCATCAAATTTTCAAATGCATGCACAGAGCCGAATATTTGGCTACTCAAAAACAAATCAGCTATCTTTTGAAAACTCCTCCTTTGTTTAGGCCTAGCGATATCAGAGAAAAAGCATCTAAAGCCTTGCGAAAAAGAAATTTCTGTTCTCTATACTAAACAGAAAACTACTCAAAAAATATTTTTCTTAACAGCTAGGCACTTCTTTTACTAAAAGAAAAGTGTTACCGCAAAAAGCTACTTTATAGTCTTTTGCTAAGTAGCCATTAAAACTGTTAAGGAATATTTTTTGAAGAAACTATCAGCGCTACAAAAAAAGCTGTTTTACATGCCCACCAAGATAGCATTAGCTATACTTCTTATTTTGCTAAGCCCCGCCTGCTCAAAATCTTCAGATAGCAGTTATGCACTGCTATCGAACCTGCCTTCACAGTTTATAGGTACTTGGAAAAATGATACCAGCTTGATAACTATTAGCAGCGACTCTATTAAGCTTCCCACAAGAAGTATCAAGAGCGGTAATGAGGAGCTAATAATATTTGATCCTGCCCCCAGCTATATGCATGTTTTGATTATATCGCTTTATATAAACTACGGGAGTACAGATGATTTATCATATACCACAACTATCCTCTGCCTCTATAACGGAGAAACTGTCCCTGAAAAAGAAATGTACACGGCAACGTATAGCATGGAAGATGATGAGTTAAGCGAAAAAGAAATTGATACTGCCGCTAAGTGTCCTAGCCTAGCAAAAGATGGCCTTACTGGCCCCTTCATAAGATTGGAAAACACAGAATAAGCAGCTCAATTTAAAAGTAGCCTGTATTCAAATTTACATACAAGCCGTATATATTTCAGTGATGTTTTTTTCAGGCTTTGTTTTACTGGCGTCTGTAAGGTAAAGTTCAAAATTCGGTTTATTTTTTATAACCTTAAATTTCAAATATCTTTGATACATAAACAGCCCCGCCCAAGCGTTATCAAGATGCACGTATGAACCTATATGTCTAATCATAAAGGCTTTGGGAGTTTCTTCAACCACATCGGCTACAAAGGCCGTTCCAGCTTCTGCGGCAACGGCTTTCGCTTGTTTTAAAGATGCCATTTCAAGAGGAAGAGCCGCCGTATAACTGACATCGCCTGTAACGATATTTGTTTTATGATACATAGAAAGCGGCATCATTTTTTTTGATGCTTTAAGTTTTTTTTTACTTACTAGTTTATGAAGCGCCGGAAAATCCTCGCTCATAGTAAGCGGAAGATCCTTTATTTTTGTATCTCTTCGATAGCCCAGGTAAGCAAACTTCGGTAGCGAGCTGTTTTCTTCAATTTCCACTTTTGAGGCTATCTTTCCTTTTTCTGCTAAGCTTTTTAGCATACTAAGTCCGCGAGAGTAATCCAAGTCAATAGCCGATTTAAACTGTTTCAAAAAAGGTCGTAAGAATATAGGCAGCCTGGAAGAAGAACCCCAAGTCACCTTAACGCCATCTTTGCCAAGATCTTCAAAATTCCAAAATATTTTCATTTTTGATTTAAAAGGCTTAAAAAATTGCATGTCTTGCTCAACACTTTTATTTTTTTCGATGCTGACATGTTTCAATATCCCCTCGCCCAAAAAATCACTTTTCCAAGAATAGCTATCGCCAACATCCATGCCACTGCCTGCTACTTCTGTAGGCACATCGGGTTCAAAGTAGCGCCAAGGTTGCCACGCCATCCATTTTTTAAAGTCTATCGCCATAGAGAACACTTTCGTAACAGGTTTTTTGATGATCAGTGAACGTTGCACTGTGAATTTTCCCGGAAGTCCCAGCAGCCAAATGCCTACTCCAACAACAATAATGAATAGAAAAAGTAAAAAGTTTATCATGGTAAATCACCTCGTATTATTATACCTATATGGTATTTTTATGATAAATACCATATAGCATAGTAGCCATTTCTGCTTAACATTCAAATGCTACTCTATTACGCTAAAAATGCTAAAAAGAACATTAATGTAATTGGAACAGCAAAGTTTCCACTATCCAAAAACACAAAAATGCCCTGCATTTTATAAGTATATAATAAACTTTGCATAACACTCTAAAAAACCAAGAAAATATCAAGGTTTCATGTAACACTTTTAGCTACTATTTAGCTACTATTAAAGGTACTATAGTTTTACAAATAAGAATTCTTCCTGACCTAAGACCATGGTTAAACTAAGCGTTAATGTAAATAAAATAGCCTTACTCCGAAACGCCCGAGGAAGAGAAGTCCCCAGCCTAAAGAAAGCCTGCCAAGTCATTCTTGAAAACGGCGCCGATGGCATCACCGTACATCCCAGGCCGGATTTGCGGCATATCAAGCCAGATGATGTGCTGATGCTAGCCAAATTCTGCTTACAGCTAGGCGCTGAATTTAACATTGAAGGCAATCCTTTCTCGAAGAAAAAAGGCGAATATCCCGGATTTATTGAGCTTGTAAAACAAGCAAAGCCCACGCAAGTAACTCTTGTACCAGATGCCGAAAACCAAATAACTTCTGACCATGGCTGGGAGCTTGGGAAACATGAATTAGCGCTTAGAGGCTTTCTTTCAGAGCTGCGAAGCTCTTGTAAGCGAATAAGTTTGTTTATGAGCCATACAAGCAAAGATTGGAATTTGGCTAGGCAGCTAGGCGCCGATAGAGTTGAGTTATATACACAGAGCTATGCCCAGAGCTATGCGGCTCATTATGCTAGCTCTAAAAAGGAAGGGCTGCTTAAGCAGTATCTCTTAGCGGCCAAGCTGGCGGCGGCAGCCGGGCTACAGGTTAACGCCGGGCATGATCTTAACCAAGAAAATCTTGCAGAGTTTTTAGCGCAGATACCCTTCATCAGCGAAGTATCCATTGGGCATGCTCTCATAAATGATGCCCTTTACGATGGCTTAGCAAAAACAGTACGAAGCTATAAACGTATAAGCCAAAGTTTAGGCGATGCTGGGAGAAAAACTCTTTGAAAGCAAAACTCATTGGGAAAAATGAATTCATTATCATTTTAATCTGCCTCTTTGTTTTTTTCTTCAGGCAATATACAAGCCTTTCTTTTCACAATGAATTTGATGACAAACAAATTTATCTTTTAGGGCTAAAATTTTTCACATCGGGGGCATGGCCATACTTTGGACCAGATGTAGTTTGGAGTAAGAGTCAAATTCCCGGCGCGCTTATCCCCCTACTTACCGGAGCGCCGCTTTTTATTTGGATGCATCCGGCTGCGCCGATAGTTTTCATGAATATTATGGCATTTGCCGCCTTGCTTTTTTTCGCATGGTACAGCTCTAAGAGATTTGCCTTGCTTCCCCCATGGTTCATATATGCTTGGATTTTATTAAGTCCGTTTAGTCTTAAAATGGCGACAAGGCTATACAACCCAGGGCATGTCATTATTTTTTCGATATTTTTTCTCATCGGATTCATAGAAAATATGGGCTTTTATAAACAAAATATTCTTCCTAAAAAAGTATCAGCTTTTCTCATAGGGGCATCTTTTTTAGCGCTCGTGCAAACCCATCACTCTGTTATTATGCTGCTGCCCTTTGTTTTGTTTTGCTTATTTAGATGGTTTTTGGCGAAGGAAAGAAAAATAGATTTAACAAGTTTCGGATTTTTTTGTATGGGCGCTTTGGTACTTGGCTCTTTACTTATCCCAACTATCATAAAATATGGACCTTTTGGTTTGGGGACTGCCGGCAATTTCAATTTCGAATTCATCCGAGCTAGAGAATTCTTTCCATTTTTCTTTAAGGTATTGGCTTACGCCTCGCATGACATGCCCTATGTAATCAAGCTCAATGCCCCCGAAAGAGCTGACTTCTTTTTAGTGTATAAAAATATTCGTTTTCTTACAATATTTTTAACCATAAGTTCTTGGCTTATGACAGCTTGGATGTTCCTTGCTTTCTTTGTTAAAAAAAGCAAGCATGCTCATCCAAATTGGAATCATGATTTCAAAACAATTAAGATTATTTTTCTTTGTATCTTTCTATCTTTGTTTATAGCCAGATTATTTGCTAATGTACCCTATCCTATTCGTGTTTATGCCTTTAGTATTGTTTTTCCCTTTGCTTTTTATTACTCGCTGTATAGCTATGAAAGATTGCTGCAATTTAAAGGGACAAAAACTTTCTTTTCAATATTTTTTCTTATGGTGATTTTAGCGAGTGTCGTTCATAGCTCTTTTGAAAATATTTACAATAGAAAAACATCTTTCTTAGCTGAAGAGGGAGAAAAAATTGAGCAAGCGCTTACAGAAAAAGACAGTAGCATTCTGGGATTAAGGCGCTACGAAATTTTGATACAAAAAGGAGAAGCTATCCACCCAGGATATTAACGTTACAATTAAAGAAGCCTCTCTTAGCGGGCATCAGTCTTTCAACTCAAAAAGCTGTGATCTTCCAAAGAAGTTTTCCTGCTCTATGCGCATAAACTCCTTAGGACGCTCCCGGAGATACTGCCGCAGAGGCCATGTTCTTTTATTGTCAGCATTATCAAGATAAAGCAATGAACCCGCTTTCATAAGCACTTGCAATTTCACCAAAAGCGGAATATAGATTTCTGGCCAGGCATCAAAAAACAGGATATCAATGGGTTCATTAAAATCTTGAAGCGTGCTGAGGGCATCGCCTTCTTTTAATTCAATGTAATTTTCGAGGCCAGCTCTCTTGAAATTTTGCTTAGCTACTTTGCATTTATTGGCTAAAAGTTCGCAGCTAACAACCTTCCCCTTATTCTCTTTGACCGCCGCTGCCAAATACAAAGTGGAGATGCCAAATGACGTCCCATATTCAACGATGCATCTTGACTTCTTTCGTAGCAAAAGATCGTAAACCTGCTTTCCCTGTTCCGAGGAAATTGAAATATAAGCATCACGCATATCCTCGGGACTAAGCTTTTTAAAAAGACGCTTTAAGCTAGCTTTTAAAAGAAACAGCCACTGCAAATTCGAATTCGCCTTTTTATGTAGCTCATCTAGTAGTTCAAGAACCCGTTTATCTGTTATTTTATGCATATTGCTTTTCTTTTTTTAAAAAAGAAGCTTTGTCTTAGCTAAGCTATGAAAATTTTTTCATATACATAGCTATGGAATTCCGCTGTTCAATACTCTCGGGCTGCTCAAGATAAATATACAAGGTATAGATGCCAGAGCCATCGTAGCCATTTATTTTCCAGCCAGAGCTTGTTTCACGCTGAAATTTCAAAACTCCAGGCCTATATTTATGACGGCAATTCTCGTAGGGGCCTATGCTAATACGCTTTATAAATTTATGTGCACGTAAGCGATTGACATTGATTTTAACCTCTTTATGCAGAGTTTGGTGTTTTGGCATAGTTTCAATCGAAAAACACTATGGCTACAAATATACAAAAAATATCAAAATCACAACTTAACATAAATTTCACCTTGCTTACGCCAATTATACTGTACCATATAACTGTATTATATTATATGCTGCGGCATGCCTGTATTATTAAGAGCAATTACTCTAGAGTATAACGTATTATTATAGGGAAGTATTAATAAGGAAGTATGTACAGACAAGTATGTATAGGAAAATATTTGCCCACTAATAAAACAAAACATAGCCATCAAAGCTCTTCATCAGTAACATATTTTATTATGCAGGCAGGATAAAGCGAGAAGGCCGCTACAACGACAAGGAAGAAATACGATGGAAAAAATAGTAAAATCAAAAAACTTTGTTCTTGAAATTCTAAGCTCTTTATTGGGGCGGAAAATTCTTGTTTCTTTCTCGGGTTTGTTTCTAATAAGCTTCATCACACTTCATCTGCTAGGCAACTTAACCCTTCTTTTGGGAAAAGATGCCTTTAACCTCTACGCCTACACGCTATCAAATAACCGAGCCGTACTCTTTGCTTTAGAAACAGTGCTTGTGCTAGGTTTTGCTATGCATATCATTTTGGCAGCCCTAGGCACACTATCGAATTATGTGGCAAGACCCCAAAGCTATAAACAGCGGAAAAAACTAGGTATGAGTACAGTTTTCTCATCGAACATGGGGCTAACAGGAACGGTTATTTTCGTTTTTCTGATTGTGCATATAAGAGAATTTCGCCTTGGCGATGCTGCCCTTATTCCCCTAGCCGGAGAAAGCGGCATTATGATAAGAGACCTCTATACCTTGGTGGTAGCAGACTTCAAGGAGCTGCCTACGCTCATTTTTTACATCATAGCTGCCATTTTGGTGGGCGGACACCTTTCCCATGGCTTGCAAAGCGCATTTAAATCGATAGGCCTCTATAATACGAGAATGAAAGACGGCCTGAAAATTCTTGCCTATGTCTTTGGCAGCGCAATTGCTAGCGGCTTTAGCTTTCTGGCACTGTACTTAAATATCTTTGCTTGAAGGTCATCGCATGGGTTTTTTCGTTTTTTTTATTGATTTGAAATTTAAGGTTTAATTACATACTCTAAAAGCTAAGAGAATACCCTAGGCAAAAGAAAACTTAGTTTACTTAGTTTAAAAAGATTACAGGAAAAAATTATGGATATAACAAGCAGCCAGCCCAGCGGAAGCCTTGAGCAGAAGTGGAGCAACCATAAATTTGATATGAAGCTGGTGAACCACTCCAACCGAAGGAAGTTCAAGATTATTGTGGTGGGAACCGGATTAGCTGGAGCATCGGCAGCAGCTACGCTAGCCGAGCAAGGCTATCATGTAGAGGTTTTCTGTATA
>JAUXHF010000243.1 GCA_030621685.1 Spirochaetota bacterium | reverse complement strand
CAGCGATTTTCATGGCACAGGAGGTAATGCGGCAGGCAACTGTGCTCTTACTACGCCAGCCTTTGTGCATCAGCGTTTCTCAGTGCTAACAGTAAAGGAGCAAGCCTAAAATATACCAGCTTGCTATAGGCATTATAGGCATAAACCTTTCATCCAGCTTGCTAGGCATAAACCTTTGATGTTTGCTAGAATAAAGGATACAAGAATTATGAGAGATATGGTTTTTGAGCTTTTGATATCGGCTTAGGGCTATAGATGTGAATGATGAACAAAACAGAAGAAACAGCATTTAAACAGATAGCCCTAAGCTATCCTCTTCTTCCAGAGAAAATAGCACTTATAGAGATACAAAGGCCGCATGTGAAAAATGCTCTTTGCAACCGGGCGCTAGCAGAGATAGCACTTGCCTTAGAAGCCTTAGATAAGAGTGACACAAAGGTAGTAATTCTTACTGGCAATGTTGAGAGTTTCGCTGCTGGGGCAGATATACAAGAGCTTGCCGCTCATGATGAGCTTAGCATAAAGAATGATATTCGAAAAACATCTTGGCGACAAATAAGCGCTTTTTCGAAACCGCTGCTTGCTGCCATTAGCGGCTACTGTTTAGGAGCGGGCATGGAGCTTGCTATGCGCGCTGATATTCGTTTGGCTGCTAAGAACGCTGTATTTGGCCAGCCTGAAATTACTTTGGGCATTATGCCCGGCGCTGGTGGCGTGCAGTATTGTCTTCAAAAAATGAATCCGAGCCTAGCTGCAGAACTGCTCTTTAGTGGCAAAAAAATTTCGGCAGAGCAAGCCAAGCAAGGCGGCTTAGTCTCCGCTGTGTTCCCTGTTAAGACTCTTTTAAACGAGGCTTTAGGCCTAGCTTCCTCCATTGCCAATAAAGAAATGGCAGCCTTACGCTCTATAAAAAAAGCTATGAAGCTTGCTTTTACTATTCCCTTGCAAGAGGCTTTAGCTCAAGAGCGTATTTTGTATGAGGCACTCTTTGGTTTAAGTCAAACAAAGGAAAACATCCAAAAATTTTTCAAAAAAAACAAAAAATAAAAATAAGAATAATCATGAATTCAGATTGGAAAGAAATACTTTATAGCGAAGATGCCGGAATGGCGAGGGTAACACTGAACCGTCCCCAGAGGCTAGGGAGTTTTACTGAAACTATGCATAAAGAACTTCGAAGGGCTTTGAAAATGGCAGCTTTAGCGGTAGAACAAAGGCGGGTTCGTGTTCTTGTTATCACGGGCAAGGGCAAGGGTTTTTGCGCCGGACAAGATTTGCAAGATAGAAAGGAAGGAGAAAAAACAGGCTTAGAAGCTAAGCCATTTGAAGATTCATCGCGGAAATTGGGCTTGCCCAAACAGCAGAAACCTGACTTGGCTGCCTCGTTAGAGAAACACTACAATCCGCTGATTAAAATGCTCTTAAATTTTCCTGCACCAACTTTGGCGGCGGTTAATGGGGTAGCGGCGGGAGCTGGAATATCGCTAGCCCTTGCTTGTGATTTTGTGCTTGCCAGCCAGCAGGCTTCCTTTGTTTTTGCTTTCTCTAAAATAGGGCTTATTCCTGATTCGGGATGTTCTTTTTTCCTGCCGTATTTGGTGGGACTTCAAAAAGCAAAACAGCTGTCTATGTTGGGTGAAAGTATTTCTGCTGTAGAGGCTGAAAGAATTGGCTTAATCTACAAAGCGCTTCCTGCCAAAACGTTTTATGCCGAGCAGAAAATTATGGAACAAAAGCTTTTTGGCATGGCCATACAAGCTCTTACGCATACCCGAAGCCTGCTCCTATCGGCCTTAGAAAATAGCTTGGAAACACAGCTAGATGATGAGCGGGCCATGCAAGGATTTTTAGGCCAAGAGCATGAATATACTGAGGGCGTTCAGGCCTTCTTGGAAAAACGTAAGGCTAGCTTTAAAGAAAATGAATAAGACTATACAAAGAGAAGCGGCCGAAGTGTTTTCTAGCGTAGCCGTTATCGGCGCTGGGATAATGGGGCGTGGCATCGCCCAGGCAGCCTTGGCTTCTGGCTTTCCTGTGCTTTTATTTGACATCAACGAAGAAATTCTTACACAAGCAAAGCAAAGCATTCTCTTTGGGCTTGCTAAATTTGCTGAGAAAGGAAAAATTACGGTAACGCAGCAAAAACAATTTGCTAGCCTGCTAAAAACCAGCCTACGTTTAGAAGATGCAGCTAGGTATCCGCTCATCATTGAAGCGGTAGCAGAACAGAAAAAACTTAAGCAAGATATTTTTCAGCGCCTAGAAAAACTTGTGCCAGCTAGCACTATATTGGCTAGTAACACATCTTCTCTTTCTCTAAGTTCAATGGCTACAGCTTTGCGTTATCCTAAGCGCTTTGTGGGCATGCATTTTTTCAATCCAGCAGCCCTCATGAGACTAGTAGAAGTAGTAATCCCGGTTACCTGTAGCCAAGATACGGCGGCTAGGGTCTTTGCTACGGCTAAGGCTTGGGGCAAACATCCTATTTACGTTGAATCGAGGCCGGGCTTTGTGGCTAATCGTGCAGCGCGACCTTTTTACTCAGAATCCCTAACTATGCACGCTGAAAAAGTGGCTACTTTCGTGGAGATAGATGAGGTGGCTTGTGCCATGGGCGGCTTTAAGATGGGCCCGTTCCAGCTTATGGACTTTATTGGCCATGACGTGAATTTCAAAGTTTCTGAAAATATCTTTTACAGTTATTATGGTGACGATAGCTACATGCCCTCTTTGACACAGCAAGAAATGTACGATGCCGGCTTTCTAGGCCGCAAAGCTCAGCGAGGCTTTTATAGCTACACGAAGGGCGAAAAACCAAAGCCAGCGCTTCCATGCGTATCGAATAGTTTGCATAGTTTAAATAATCCAGAGTATCTGAATCAGCAAAACATGGGCAACATGCCAGCTTTGCAGAT
>JAUXHF010000217.1 GCA_030621685.1 Spirochaetota bacterium | reverse complement strand
CGTGGGTGAGGAGGAGGATTGGCTGAACATTCCGCCGCCGTTATCCGTGGCAGTATTGGCAGAAAAAGTAACGCTGTTAAGCGTGGGTGAGGAGGAGGCAGTGTTGAACATTCCGCCGCCGTTACTTGCTGTATTGGATGAAAAAGTAAGGCCTGTAAGCACAGGTGAGGATTGGAAGTTGTACATTCCCCCGCCGTTACCGCTGGCTGTATTGTTAGAAAAAATAACATTGACTAACTGAGGGTTGGCGGCATTGGTATTGCGCATTCCCCCGCCTGCGTTATTGGGGAGTACGGTATGATTAGCATTTCCGCCAGAAATAGTAGCCCCATATAAGAATGCCATAGGCATCTCCCCGTTATTGTTAAACACATGGTAACTGTTACTATCATTACCGCTAAGTGGGTCGTCACCTGTAGGGATGTCGTTGGTATCAATATCGCCGCTGAAAATAGTTGGGCTATTTGCGGGGTCTAGGTTATAAGTGCCAGTCGCCTCCCAGCCGCCAGTTATGGCAACGTAGTTTTTCATGCTAAAACTTGCGCCTCTAGTAGAGTTAGTAGTGGGAGTATACGTGCCGCCTGCTACTAAAATAACATAGGGTTTGTCAGCGCTGGCATCTGTTAAGCCATCTAATCTATCTTTAAGAGAGCTTCCTGCTATGGCGGTTTCCCATGTAAGTCCGCTATTACTACCGGTGCTAGCACCAGTCATAGTTACATGCAAAGGTGTAATCACCGTATTTCCGTACAAGGTTTCTAGGTTGCTACAAAGTTCATTCAGTGACTGTGAGAGTGCTCTCGAATTAATGGCACAGATTTGAGAAAAAGATGTTATTTCTTTGATCTCAATAGGTATGGTAAAAGTTGAGGTGGCTGTATTATCGTTAGAGTCGGTAACCGTTAAAGTGAAAACATAATTGCCGATCTCTCCTTCTCCTGTAAGTTTGCGAATCTCATCTAACAGGAATTGTTTATCTAATGTAATGGTATTGCCGCTTATTTGCACATTTGTTGGATCTATCGGTCTAGAAGAACTTGTCGGAGGTTGGAAAGTTAAGGTTGCTGTTTCGATTACTGCGGGGGCATCAATTTCATCGAGAATAGTAAAATCAAGGCCAGTGACAGGAATGTCTAAGATTGCTTTCTTAGAGTCAGTGAGGAAATCTTGGGTAATGACTAGGGGATCCTTTGTTGAAGTGACTAGGGGATCCTTTGTTGAAGTTTTTGAAGCATCGGCTTTGGTGCAGCTGGCTAAAAAGCCTAATACGAGGGTTAGAGCGAGTAAAAAAGGTATTATTTTGAAATTTAAAAGGGAAAGTTTCATATATTCTCCTGAATTGATATGTATTGTTACTTTGGGTAAGGTTAAGAATTTAGATATAGCCTATTATATACTAAATTAACATTATATATAATAATTTTTATAAATTTATGAGAGCGGGTGTGTTTTGCTGGGAGTGAAAATTCAGCTGGGGAATGTTTTGGGGGGCGAGGGGGGTATCATGCCCCCCTCAAAAAAGAAAGCGAAAATGCTTTAGGGAGCGGGGGAGCTATGCTGGCGGAGAGAGAGGGATTCGAACCCTCGATACGGTTACCCGTATACATGCTTTCCAGGCATGCGCCTTCGACCACTCGGCCATCTCTCCAAACGGAAATAAGTTTCTGTATAGCTTTTTTGTTAGGGCTGGCTGTTCTAGCAATTAAACCTAGCGGCTGGGAGGCCGTGCGCTGGGTAGTCTCATTTTGATGGTGAAAGGTTCGGCTTGGAAGCTTGGGTCAGGGTTTTGAGGTAAAAGCACGGTGTAGAAGTA
Organism: Spirochaetota bacterium; assembly: GCA_030621685.1. Lineage (GTDB taxonomy): Bacteria > Spirochaetota > UBA12135 > COTS27 > COTS27 > JAUXHF01. The sequence continues at coordinate 1,815 of JAUXHF010000217.1, read as the reverse complement.
GGATACTAGGCCGTTTTTCTGTTTAATAAAGGGAAAGGGCATTGGTGATTTAATTTTACTATGGTTTTGCTATTTTCCTAGGCTGTATTTTTAAATATGAAAATTTTAGTTTCTAAAAAAAGAAGAGCCGATCTGACTTTAAACAGAATTTGACTTGTACTCAAAAAGTTTTTGTATAGAGCAAAGCATAGCAATGAGAGACAAGAAACACGAAATTAGTATTAAATGGTTTTGGAAAAAGGTCTTCGTGCTAATAAGGAATTGACATGAGAAATGAGATGGTAGAAAAAGATAATTTGAAAGATGTTATGAAAACATCAATAGATAAAATTCTGTTGGTAGATGACGAAACCGTGAATATTTATATCTTAGCAAAATACTTAAAGAAAAATAACTTCAGCTACGATACGGCGAGCAGCGGAGAAGAAGCGCTAGAAGCAATTAAAAAAGAAGAATATAGCGCCGTGTTGATGGATGTTATTATGCCCGGCATGGATGGCTTTGAAGCATGTAAAGCCATCCATAGAATAAAGCCAGAAGTGCCAGTAATAATTCTTACTGCGCTGGTAGATGATGACTCAATTCGCTACTCTTTTCAGGCAGGGGCGATTGATTATATTAAAAAACCTATTAACGAAACAGAGCTGATAATGCGAATTGAAAACGTTGTGAAAATGCGCCGAGCAAAAAAGAAATTGAAAAACATATTTGAAAATGTCATGAACGATTTGCAACTGGCCTCAGAAATCCAGGCGTACATATTGCCGGAGTGGATTTTTTGCCGAAAGCTTCTTTTTGCTAGCGCTATGTACATTCCGTCAAACAAGGTTGGCGGAGATCTGTACGATGTCATTACCTTAGATGAAAATAGGCATGTAGTGTATATGGGAGACATCTCTGGGCATGGGATACAGGCGGCGCTTTTGATGACGGCGGTGAAGTCGATTATCCAAGAAATTGTTATGGCAGAAAAAGATTCGTTTCAGCCCCATGCGGTAATCATGAAACTAAACAAAATATTTACAAAAACGTTGTTTAAACAAAATTACATTACACTTCTGCTCATGCTGGTGGATTTTGAAAAAGGGAAGCTTAGAGCCTATAATGCCGGGCATCCACCGCTGATTGTCATCGATAAGGGGAATGTGAAGAAAGTGGCTGGAGAAAAAAGAGAGATTCGAATTCTTGCTACCCAAGGCGGATGCCCGCTAGGGTGGTTAGCCAGCTTTGAATACAAGCAAGAAGACGAGGTGGTAGCCGACTTTTCTGCCGATACACAGTTTCTTTTGTATACGGATGGAGTCTATGAATGCCTGAATAAACAAGGCGAAATTTTAGGCCTAACTAGTTTTTTTCAAATAATAAAAAGCGATATACCAGAAATCCATGCCCAGCTGTTGCCCCAACAAATTTTTGATGTCATTAAAGGAAAAGGTTACAACATTAGCTTTGATGATTTCTCAATACTTTCGATTAACGCTGTAAATGAGAAGAAAGAGAAGTATGAAAAATTGTTTATTATGAAAAGTGATTTAGCGCTTGTTGGGGATATTGGCCGGCAGGCTGAAGAGAGCATATTGGCATGGTGCACGGATAAAGAATTTGCTATGCAAGTAGAGTTAGTAGTAAATGAAGTTTTAAACAATATCATCATTCATTCCCAAGGCAAGAAAGAGGCAAGGAAACCTATTGCTGTGGCCTTAAAACTTCTTCCCAAGAAACAAAACAAAAACGAGAAAATTTGTTTGCGGTTTATGTACAAAAGCGAAGAATGGAATATGTCTCAGGTTGTAAAACAGAAACTTTTGGAGGAAG
>JAUXHF010000183.1 GCA_030621685.1 Spirochaetota bacterium | reverse complement strand
AGATAATGCTTTAAATCTCGTAAAACTTTTCTTGGCAGCTGGGGGTCCATCATCTGCGAGGTGCCTATGCCAACAAGGCTTGCGCCAGCTAAAAGGTATTCTAAAACATCCGTAGCTGTTTGCACTCCGCCGCTTGCCAGAATGGGAATGGAAACGTTCTTAAAAGTTTCATATACCATCGATAAAACTATTGGTTTTATGCCCTTACCAGAATAACCTCCTATGTTTTTAGCAATAAGCGAGTTCCCTGTAGCTACATCTATTTTCATGCCCTTAAAAGTATTGACTAAGGCGATGGCATCAGCGCCATTTTCTTCTGCCAAGCATGCAGCATGGCTAACCGAGCTAATATGTGGCGAAAGTTTTATTATAAGCATCTTTTCTTGCTTATAAAGCGAACAAGCCTTAGTGAGTTCAGCAATAAGCCCGTAATCGGAGGCGAAAATCTTAGCATCTTCAGTATTAGGACAGCTTAAATTCAGCTCAATCATATCTATGCCATCAAGGCCCGCTACCTTTTTTACTAAGGCTACATATTCAGCTAAAGAAAAAGCTGCTAAACTCATAATTCGATGCGGACCTATCGCCTTAAACTTGAGGTAGTGTTTTTCAAGGAATCCCTCTATCCCGGGGTTCTGCAGGCCAATAGAATTAATAAAGCCAGCCTCGGTTTCACAGATTCTAGGACTAGGCGAGCCTAGCAAGGGCTTTGGTGTAATAGATTTACAAGAAAGCGCGCCTAAAGGCTCTAAGGAAGCGAGCAATGCCCTATCCCAGCCGTAGCCAGCTGTGCCAGCCGTAGCGGCTAAGGGCGTGCGTAGAGTGTATTTCCCAAAAGATGTAGCTGTGCTTTCCATAAAGAAAAAACACTACTTTATTTTGGAGAACTAGGATTACTACTTCCTTGCAAAACAGGCTGTTTGTCTCCAGCAGTGAGGCTTCGCACGACTATGGGAAGAGTAACTGGCGAATAGGTTTTAACTCGTGCTTTTCGTATTTTTTCGAAGACTACAGGTAATTGATATTCCCCCGGGCCCGTAATTTCCGAGGTATTAAGGTAGAATGAGAATTCTTCTTGTGGCTCAAAGTTTTCTGCGTATTCGCTGAGTAATTCATATTCTAAGTTGGTCACCACTAGCAAATCCCTATTTTCTATATACAAATCTTGGTTTTCAAGGCTAGCTTTTATTTCAAGGTTTTCAGTATAACGTTCTTTTAAAAACCGAGAGCGAAGATACAGGAAAATTGAAAACTCTCTCTTTGCATCAACATTAATCAGCGGATGCGTAGAGCGGTTGAGTTTTACCTTTATCTCTTTATTAGAACGCTGGCCCTCTATAGAAATAGGCTCTGTTTTTAGCGAGGTAGTATCATCGAGAATTTCATTTGGCCCCGTAACCCATAAGCGCCGAGGACTTATGGAATAACGAACAAGATAGTAATCGGGATGCGGCACGCCTACCAGCTCGGGTTCAATATTTAACAGCTTTCTTTGCACAGATGAAAGTGTAATATCTATGTTTTGGGGAGAAATACGAAGGATTTTAATATCTTCAGGGATGTTTTTCAGCACAGGTCTATACTTATACTCACCATGATTGTCTTCTTGGATAACGATCTCGGCATGCATTTTATTCACATCTAGCGCAAACAAAGAGTTTTTGGCACCTCTTAAATACACAGTAATGTTGCTAGGCACTTCATTGGCTACAGTCAGATCATTTGTTATTTTCATATCAAGCGGAATAGAAAAATTGCTCTCCACAAGATCTTGGCTTTCCACATAGAAAAACAGCACACAGGCTATAACAAAAGTGCTTATTTTTAAGAGCTTGTTTTTAAAAAACAATTGCAAAAAAACATTTTTCCACTTTACCTCAACAAGTTTTTTCTCAATAATCGGAATCAGTGAATGGGCAACATCAACAATAGTGGTAATGTTAATGCGGGTTTCATCCTCTGGTTTTTTTTGGTTTTTGGTTTTTCCCCCGATTTTTCTTTGGTTTTTACTATCCTTTTTCATCTTATCTTCGCAACATTAAATTTTTGTGTTACTATCCTTTTAATTTTTTATTATAATATGAGTATGCCATTTTAATGCTATTTTGGCCATAAAGCTATGCTATCAAATCTTTTTATTTTATAAATATTTTTGCAGAAGTTTTTTGAGTCTTTCCTTGCCAATAGAATATTTGAGATCTCCGGCGTAAGCCACAGAGACACCGCCATTTTCTTCGCTTACAACCAAGATTAAGGCATCAGATTGTTCGCTTAAACTAAGCGCGGAGCGATGCCGAGTGCCAAGTTTCCGCTCTCGGCCTACATTTGAAGAAAGACTGGGAATAATGCAAGAAGCGGCTACTATTTTATTGCGGAGAATAACCACGGCTCCATCATGTAAAGGCGATTCTTTTTGAAAAACGGCTTGTAGCAATCGTTCTTGTATCTCTGCATTCAGCTCAATACCCGTTTCGATAATATTTCTTAGGGAATCCTTTCTACAAATAACAAAAAGAGCGCCAATTTTTTCGCGTTTGAAGTGAGCTATTGTTTTTAGTAAAATATTTATATTCGTATTCTCTAAACCTAAAGCCGTTTGAAAGGCAGCCATACCACTTATCCTATATAAAGCCTTACGTATCTCTGATGGGAAAAGGATAACCACGGAAAGAAGCATAAGTGAAACAACACTCTCTAGCAGGTAGTTAGCCGTGCGTAAATTGAAGATTCCCGATAAAAAGGTTATGAAAATGATAATAAGAAAGCCCTGCAGCACGGGCAAAGCAGCTGTTTTGGCCACCTGCGAATAGAGCAGATACACTATTCCTGCCACTATGGCAATATCGATAAAGTCGCTGAATTTTAAACTTTCAAAAAGAAAAAGATATTTGCTCATGGGCGCTTGATATTAAAATTCAGTGTTTTTCTGGCTTGGTTTTTTTGAAGGCTTGTTTTCTTTATGCGGAAGAGCATCAATATTCGTATTCAACAACAGAAAAAAAAGATTTGATGGCATGAATGGAGGCTTTCACGTCATGCACTCTGATAATATGAGCGCCGTTAAGTATGGCAGCTAGATGAAAACCAAGGCTACCGGAGCCTCTATCGCTAAGTTCATCGGAATCCAAGATATGAGCAATAATACTTTTCATGGAAGCTCCAACAACTAGGCCGCAGCCTAGTTTTTTAAAGGAGTTCATGTTTTTCACTAATTCAATATTGTTCTCGGCTAGCTTGCCAAAGCCAATTCCGACATCTAAAAGTATTTTATTTTTGCTAAAGCCACGTTTCATAAGAATATCTCTTTTTTCCTTTAAGTAAGTTCCTATTTCTTTAACGACATTCTTGTACTGTGGATTTTTTTGCATGGTCGCTGGGCTGCCTTTTTTATGCATAAGGATTATAGGCGTCTTATGTTTCAAGACAACATCAAACATGGCAAAAGATGAGTTTTCGCCAGAAGAAATATCATTGATAATGTCAGCTCCGTTCTCAATAGCCTCTTCAGCAATTTCGCTTTTATAGGTATCCACAGAAATGCGCAACTGGGGGAAGGTTTTTTTTGCTATTTTAACTTTTGGGATAACTCGCTTGCGTTCTTCTTGAATGGATATTGGCAAGGCCCCGGGCCTACTCGATTCGCCGCCGATATCAATTACATCCACGCCAACATTCAGCATGCTCTCTATATGTTTTAAGAAATTCCTTGTTTTGCCAAACAAGCCTCCATCATAAAAAGAATCTGGGGTAACATTAACTATTCCCATAATATAAGGCCTATCGAGTTTCCAAAATTGCTCATCGGCAAATTGAAGCTCTAACAATTTTTTCTTGCCTGCTTTTGTTATTTCAGTAGTTTTCAAATGAGCATTCTCAATATTTTACAAAGAATATTTATATTTTTTTCCAATTTTTTCAGCCGAGTTTTGGAAATGTATAGTTAAGGAATTTTTTTTATCGGAACGAGGCAAGTTAGCTGGCTTCAAGGGCTCGGTATAACCCACTATTTGGGCTGCTATGTTAAAACTTTTTGAAATTTCAATAATAATATCGGCAACTTTAGGGCTAGATACGATAAACTCTAGCCGATGACCGCAATTATATACCTGAAACATTTCTTTCAAGGGTGTTTTCTCTGCTAACAGCTGAAATATTGGCGGAAAGGGGAAAAGTGAATTTTTTACGTAGTGAATTTTATTTCCAAAGTGCAGGCATTTTGTTTGCCCTCCACCTGTAAGGTTAAACATGGCTTGGATTTTTTTCGTATCGATATTTTTTATAATTTCTTTAAACACCGGTAAAAATGTGCGCGTTGGCGATAAAAGAGCTTCGCCTATGCTAAGCGATGTGCTCTTTAAGGCATCTTGCAGGCTGTAATCACCCGAGTACAGCAAAGAGCTTTCACAGTTTAAGTCAACTGTTTCTGGATAT
>JAUXHF010000240.1 GCA_030621685.1 Spirochaetota bacterium | reverse complement strand
AGCCTGAGCATCTTATGCCTTGCTTGAATTATACTTGTATGAAAATTTTATCAAAGCATCTTTCCAGTTGCCTAATATTTAGTTAAACATAGCAATAAGCATAGCAGCTTTCTAAAGAGTTTAACACAGCCAGGGAATTCAGAAAAGCCTTAGGCTTTTCTGAATTCTTTTTTTTTGGCGTAATTTTTGGCGTAATTTTTGGCGTAATTAATAGGCTGTTGATATATCAGCTAAATATTTTTCATGCCAATTAAGATAGCAAAGTATCAATTTTTTTAATTTTTAAAAATTAAAAAAATTTTAGTTATTGCATAGCTTATAGTACAATGGAAAGAGAATCTCGATAACATTCTCCAGGTACAGCTTAGCTGTTGAAAGCTAAGTAAGAAAGCTAAGTTAAGAATGCCAAGTAAAAGAAAGCTAAGCAAAATACCCTTAGCATCACTGCTTGGGTATTGGCAAGGGCAAGGCTAGTAGTGGATATGTTAGGCAGATTATAAAAGATATCAAAGATATCAAAGTTGATTAAATTTTAATGGGAGATGCCATGAAAATAATTAAAAAAATCCTTTCACTCACGTTACTCACAGGCATTGTATTTGCTTCATCATTAGCGATTTCAATGTCTTTTTTGCATGCAGAAGTTTCGATAGCCCTCGGTTCGGTTGGTAGAGATACTCAAGTAATGCGAGGGTATTTGGACATGTGGGAAAAAGAAACAGGCAAGAAAGCGAGTATAGTCTCACTTCCAGCCTCCACTACAGATCAGTTTGGACAGTACAAGACTTGGCTTGGAGCGAAGAACAAAGACGTAGATATATATGCCTTAGATGTAATCTGGGCGACACAAATTGATCGGCATTTTGTTGATCTTTCACGTGTTGCAGCAGAAGAAGCAAAACTCCATTTTCCGGCAATTATAAAATCACAGATGGTAGGAAAAAAACTGGTAGCCTTGCCTGCGTTTACCGATGCCCCCATGCTTTATTATCGCAGCGATTTATTAACAAAATATAACGAGAGTCCGCCTAAAACATGGAGAGATCTTCAGCGAATTGCTAAGAAAATTATGGACGGCGAACGTGCTGCTGGCAACTCGAAGTTTTACGGCTTTGTGTTTCAAGGCAGTTCATACGAGGGCCTTACTTGTGATGCCTTAGAGTGGATAAGTAGTTATGGCGGCGGCCAGATTGTTGAGGCTAATGGGAAAATTAGCATAAACAATGCGAAGGCAGCAAAAGCTTTGGATTTAATAGCCACCTTTGTTGGAAATATTTCTCCAGAAGGTGTGCTGAGTTATATGGAAGAAGAATCTAGGGGCGTTTGGCAGACAGGCAATGCTGCGTTTATGCGTAACTGGCCATATGCTTACAGTCTTGGAAATAGCAGCGATAGCCCCATTAAAGGTAAGTTTGACGTGGTTACTCTTCCAGAAGGCGAGGGTAATGGCGCGCGTAGCGCGGCTACTTTGGGTGGCTGGAACTTGGGTGTTTCTGTTTACTCGGAAAACAAACGAGAGGCCATTGAGCTTGTAAAGTTTCTTACGGGCAAACGAATTCAAAAGTTAAATGCGGTTAACGAGTCAAAACTCCCCACCATCCCAGAGCTTTATGAAGACGCCGATGTGCTAAAAACGGCTCCTTTTTTTGCTACCATGAAAGATGTCTTGGCAAACTCTGTTGGCCGTCCTTCTGGCGCTACCAGAAAGAAATATAATGAAGTTTCTAAAGAGTTCTGGACGGCCGTTCATGCTGTTATCTCTGGAAGAAAAAATGGCAGCGAATCTCTTGCCGATTTAGAGAAAAGACTAAAACGTGTTCGTGGGCGACGTTGGTAAGGAAGGCTTCCTTTGTATAACTTTATGAAGTATGTAAGCATAGCTTTATAAGGCCTTACAAAACCTTTGTGCAAGAAATTTTTATGAATTAGAAAGCATAGCTTTCTTGCACAAGGCTTTTACTTTACCGATGAAATTTTTCTAAGAAGCTATAAATAAAATGAAACCATCATCGGTGAGTCTTGAGACAAGGAGGGTTTTCTCGGCATGGGTACTCGTTTCTCCGATGCTTTTGATTTTGCTCTTTGTGGCAGCCATCCCCTTAGTCCGTACGTTCTTTTTTTCTTTTACCGATGTTAGCCTTGATGATTTATCCGTATACAAATTTGTGTTTTTCCAAAATTATATTGATTTTTTTGAGGGCGAATGGTACGGTGTTTTGGTGGAAAGCGTATGGTGGAAGGCTGTCTACAATACGCTTGTTTTTGCCTTAATCTCGGTAGTCTTAGAAGTATTTTTTGGGCTGCTGGTAGCGCTTTTTCTTAATGTCTCGTTTAAAGGACGAGGCCTCTTGCGTGCTGCTGTGCTTATACCGTGGGCTATCCCAACCATCGTCTCGGCGAAGATGTGGGCATGGATGCTTAACGACCAGTTTGGAATTATCAACGACATTCTGCTAAAACTACATGTATTAAGCGATCCGATTGCTTGGACTTCTAATTATAAAACATCGCTGTTTGTGATAATAATGGTTGATGTTTGGAAAACGACTCCTTTTATGGCTTTGCTCATTTTAGCTGGCCTGCAGACCTTGCCGCAAGATTGCTATCGAGCGGCGAGAGTTGATGGCGTCCACCCGCTGCGAGTGTTTTTCCGTGTAACCTTGCCTCTACTGAGACCGACTTTGGTGGTGGCTATTATTTTTAGAATGTTAGATGCCTTGCGTGTCTTCGATCTTATTTATGTTCTAACGCCCAGTAATGAATCGACTGTTAGCATGTCAGTTTTTGCTAGGCAATACCTTTTTGATTTTGATAGGTTTGCCGAAGGTTCAGCGGCATCAACCTTACTTTTTCTTACTATTTGTTTGCTTACCATTTCAGCACTGCGAATTGGTAAAGTAAAATTAGGCTAATTTTAAACTAAAATTAATGTAGAATAAAGGCAAAGAAGATTTAAAACGTAAACTTTAAGCTCGTTA
>JAUXHF010000326.1 GCA_030621685.1 Spirochaetota bacterium | reverse complement strand
TCAAAGGCTCTGGGCTGGCAAGGTGGCGGCGACTTCATATACTGCGAGCTTGCAAGATGGAATGAAAAAGCTAAAGATGAAATAAATGCATGCGAGAGCCTTGAGAAGTTAGAAAAACTATTTGATACGTTATATAAAAAATACTTCTTGAACTACAACGTAAAAACAAAAGAGTTTAAAGAAAAAATTATTAAGGAAGAAAACTTTAGAAAACTTTCGCTAAGCGAACAAAAAAAAATGTTTTCTGCCATGTTAGATAACAACTACATGTATGTCCCGAAAAGCGAGATGGCAGATAAGAGGTTTGATGTATCAAAAGAAGATAAAACCCTAAGTGAAAAATTTTATAAAGACACAAAGTAAAATGAGTGAAATAAAATATTTATATGAGACAATCGGCAAAGAAGCTTACAATTTAGGTTTAGTTAAACCTGAGGAAGAATCGTACAAATATATTACAGATAACCTGAAGTATGATTTTTTTGCTTGGCAAAAAGAAGCCTTTGAAAATTTTTTAACATATGAGGCCATCAAACGGAAAAAAAATCAAAAAACACCTAGCCATCTTATGTTTAATATGGCAACAGGAGCAGGAAAAACGCTTCTTATGGCGGCAGCCATTTTATATTATTACAAGCAAGGATATAGACACTTCCTCTTCTTCGTAGATCAAACAACACTTGTCGATAAAACTGAAAGTAATTTTATTAACAGCGGGCGCTTAAAATATCTGTTCAAAGATAAAATTGTGATTGATGATAAAACAATCAACATGAAGAAAGTAGAGACTTTTAGCGATGAGCCTCAGGGAATCGAGATAATCTTTACAACTATTCAAAAACTCCATAACGATATTCATGCTGAAAAAGAAAACAAAACTACCTTAAGCGATATTAATGAGAAAAGCATTGTTATGCTGGCAGACGAGGCACATCACCTTAATGCCATAACAAAACAAAAAAAAGAAAGCAAGCTAGAAAAACAAAAAAAAGAAAGCGAGCCAGAGTTTTTTTCAAATGAAACAGCCTTAATTGTTGAAGAGAGCTACGCAACTAAAATAACTGGCAAAAGCAGCGAAAAAGAGGTTGCGAGGAACGACTGGGAATATACGATTATAGAATTAATTCTAAAAAGAAAAGAACAAAAACCAAAAAAAAAAATGGCTCTTGAAAATGTTTTATTAGAATTTACAGCTACTGTTCCTGAAAATAAGTTTGTTACCGAGAAGTACGAAGATAAAATTATTTGCAAATTTAAACTAAAAGATTTTTTAAGGGCAGGGTACACAAAAGAGATTACTCTCATATCATCTACTTTAGATACGAAAGAAATAATACTGCAGGCACTGTTCTTCCAGTGGTATAGGCATGCCATAGCCTTAAAAAACGATATTGCAAATTTCAAACCTGTCATTCTTTTTAGAAATAAGGCAATTAAGGAATCTGTAAACGAGCATAAAGAATTTTTAAAGTTAACTGAAAGGCTTGGGGGAAAAGATTTAGATTTTCTAGAAAATGTTTCAGAAGATCTTGCCTATGGTAGAGAAATTCACGAACAAGGAAAAACAAAAACAGAGCAAGCTCTTGCGTATATAAAAAAGAACAGTATATCAAAAGAGAAAATTGCTGAATGGATACGCAATAATTTTATGGAAAGGAATGTTATTATCACGAATTCAAAAAGT
>JAUXHF010000292.1 GCA_030621685.1 Spirochaetota bacterium | reverse complement strand
TTGGCGGCTATGTTGGCGTGAGGACTTACCCATACTCCGGGTTGTATTTCTACTAATTCATGGCTAGCATCTGCTAGGCTTAAGCCACAGCGTATCTGAAGATGCTCTGGCAAGAGTTTTTCAAAAAAAGTTAAGAGTTCTTCTAAATTTCCTACCAGCGTATTTATGCTAGCCTCTAGCTGAAGAATCTGATAGGCATGCTGCGCGCCCTTACTAAGTTTAGCGCTTGTAAAAGATGCTTTTGTAATTATCTGCCAAAGGCTATCAGCCTTCAAGGAAGGCAGAATTTTTCCAGCCAGAAGCGGGGCATGTTCATATCCGCTAGCGTTTAGAGTGCTATGTTGAAAGCATAGCAGTTCTTTTTGTTTTGAATTTATAAGCAGCTGGAGTAGCTCAACAAGCGAAGATTCACAAGGTGGCAAGGCGGCATTTAAGAAAATATAAGGCTCTTGTTTTTTGGCGATGGTGTTGCCTTCCTCATAGTCATGAAGGCTCTGGCAAGAAAAAGAATTTTCTCCACTTTGTTTTAGAGAGGAAAAGGCTTTTATTCTTGAGGGGTATAGGTTGTATAAAAATTTTCTATATTGTTTAAGCGCCTTAGTCTCAGAGGCGGCATGGCTTATTGGGTTTGTTCCGCCAAGAAAATCGGCAACAAGTATTGTAGAGAGTTTGTTTTTTTCAAGCAAGGCATGAAGCTTGCTACTGGTATGAAGTAATTCTATAAGTGAATATAGGCCTAGTTTAATATTGAAAACAGGGCGTGTAAGCGAAAACGGCGCTAAGGCAAGAACACTTTGTTCTTCTTCAAAAATAACAAGAGGCATGGGTTTTGAAAAAGTAAAATTATTTTTTTTATAGCTTAGAAAAAATCTTTGAACATCAAGCGCATGCTGAAGCCATATCTTTCTTTAACTTTATTGCTTTCTTCGATAATCTCGCCAGCCAGCTGAAAGATGAAATCAAGAGAAAATCCATAGGCAGCTTGAACATGGCGATGTTGTTATTCATAAAATAAAAGTAAAAATTATTTTTTTATAGCTTAGAAAAAATCCTTGAACATCAAGCGCATGCTGAAGCCATATCTTTCTTTAACTTTATTGCTTTCTTCGATAATTTCGCCAGCCAGCTGAAAGGTGAAATCAAGAGAAAATCCATAGGGCAGCCTGAACATGGCGATGTTGTTATTAATAAAATAATACTTATATTGTTTAGAGAAATGAATATTTTGTATTTCGCTGGCCAATTCAAAGAACTCGATGAAGCGTATATGTAGTGAAGCGAACAAATCAGGTTCGGCTAACTCGAATAAGAGCGGCATGCGAAGGCCAACTGAAAAGTAATGTGGCGAATTAAAAATATTCTCAAACATGGGAAACCCAATGGTGATGACACTGAAAGCCCCGTAACTTTTTTTTTCGAAGGGCGAAAAAGATCCTTTGTATAAGGCATCAAAGCCGAAGGCTAGGTCTAAGCTGCTGTTTGCTTTAGTAAGAAAAAATGGAATTCGTATTTTTAGATAGGCATTGGGCAAGCTGGGCTTAGCTTGGTTCGTGCCAATAAGCTGGTCGATATATTCGGTAAGGCCTAAATTTATATAGGAATTAATACCTACGCCAAACTTTAGAAATAAGCCCCCAGATCCATAAAGATATGTTTCTAGGCTATACTCCCCGCGCTCCAAGCTAAGTCCGTTTGGCGTATCTAAGAGGCTTTCAACAGTCTGTGCGCCTAGAGGTAGATGTAATCCTATGCTTAGGCTGCTTAGGGCTAGCATGAAAATTAGCGATAGTTTCTGTAGCACGAAGATTCTGCGCCAAGAAAATTTTTTTAACATATTTTTAAGCTTTAGTATGCGTAGTAATTTAGTATGTGTAGTAATTAGGCTGTTTTTTATGAAGCTCCAGCTTGTTTGCTTGAGGATTCTACAGTGCTGCAAAGAATATATAGACTTCATGGCCCATTTTCTAAGCATTTGATGAGAATCCTTATAATAAATTCGGAAGAAATGGTCTTTTCCTAAGGAAATAAAGCAATTTGCGTAGCTTTTAAGAAACAAAAATTTCCCTTAAGGAATTTTTGTTTCTTTGTTTCTACAAGCCTGCTTTAAGTTTTCTTTGTTTCTACAAGCCTGCTTTAAGTTTTCTTTGTT
>JAUXHF010000057.1 GCA_030621685.1 Spirochaetota bacterium | reverse complement strand
TGTAGTTTTATTTAGCGTGCTAAAAGCCTAGCCGTATCATCTACCAACAAGGCCGAAAGTTTAGCTTTGCCAGAGTATTCAATTTTGCTTTGCTCTAAAGCTCGAACAAAAAGTAATGTATCTACCAAAACATAAGCTTGGCTGGATGCCGTAGTTTTTAACGAAAGTTTTTGGATACGCAGTGAAGAAGCTCGTAACACCGACTCCTCACTCAATACAGAATCACTTGTTTCAACAGCACCCTTGATATCGGCAAAGGTCTGCCCCAAAAGCCGATAGTAGGCATATTCCGCCTCATTCTCTAGCTTAAGATTAGGCGTGTTCTTCGCTGTCATGCTAAGTCTTTTTCCTTCTATAACAAACTTAGCCCGCGCAACGTCTTGCAACTGTATATTCAAACTTGTAAATTGAAATTTCTTAGTTTCATTAGTTTCATCGCTTAGTATTTCTACCCTTTTGGCTGCGCTTACCTTAAGGCTTCTAAGCTTTGGAAGTTTTATAGCTACCAAGACTTGTGTTCCTCTGCTGCGTAATCTTAAGGAGAAATACGGGAGTATCCCCAGTTTTTTATAATAAAGACTATAGCCAAAAAATCTCACAATTTCAATATAGCCCCGCAATTCTACGTCTACTTGTTTCCCCGCTAGCTGAATACGCAAGGTCCCATTTTTAATATAATAGCCAATATCAGCTAAGTCTTCCTCTTCTCCTATGAAGCGCAGATCTTGCTGCTTGGCTTGGCTAATGCTTAGCCGCAAAACCCCAGCCCCCTTTACTTCAATTGCTGTAAATGACTGCATGCTGGCATGAACTTCTACAATCTCTTTTGCCTGCAGGAAAATTGGTAGGGCTAAGAACATGCTTAGTATCAAAAAAATACCATAAGCATAACTAACCGTTCTTGAGTTATGGCTACTCGGCTCATAGAGCCATGCTCTTTGTTTACGTAAAAAATTCTGTTTCATTTAAATAGGATATTCTGTTTTTAATAAAAAAAGTAAATTTTTTCACTTCTATGCCTTCTCTATATCGTTAAGTACAAGAGAAATCTTAAAAAATCTAACAATTTTTCAAGCTAAGTAAAATCTGCGTATACTGAAAGGAAACAAGCTCTAACGCATGCCATAGAGACAAGGCAAGCTCTCTAAACGCATATATGTGCGGGCGGCCTAGAGACAAGGCAAGCTCTCTAAACGCAGCCCAGCCCCCACAATGCCGCCATAGAGACAAGACAAGCTCCAAGCCCGCTCTTTCTATGCCATGCTGCCATGCCATAGAAAGAAGTGGCTTACTTTATAGCTGTGGGGCCATGATATTGGATATATTCTTGAATAAGCTCAAAAGCATCAGGCTGTTTTTCAGCGATGCCCTAGCCTTGAAACTTTTAGCATAGCTATATTTAATGAAGCATTTAGTGAAGCTAAGGATTGGGGGTTGGGGATTGGGGGATTTAATCCCAGAGCAAGGTTCCCGTAGCATATTCTCGAACGGTAGCTTCAAAAAAATTCACTTCTATCATGGAGCCTTGCGTAAACTGATCTATCCAAGGAAAAGGGTTTTTTACTTTGTAATATGGATCAAAACCAAGAGCGATAAGCCTCATATCGGCAATAAAAGAAATATATTCGTTCAAGTTACGTCCGTTTAGCCCTAAAATGCCCTCGTTAATACAAGAAATGCCCCAAGAGACCTCATGTTCCACAGCCCCCCGAATGTTGTTGATAACTCTTTCTTTAAGTTTTTCATCCCATAGCTCGGGCTGTTCTTTTTTAATCTCATTCACAATTTTAATAAACAGCCAAAGATGCATATCTTCATCACGATTAATAAATTGAATCATCTCGGCACTTCCGGGCATTTTATTATTTCGCTTAAGTGTGTAAAAAACCATGAAGGCTGAATAAAAATATATGCCTTCCAAGATTATATTGGAGACACAGGCCTCTAAGAATTTTTGGTCATCTGCAAAATTACCTGTTTTAAAACTTGAGTCTGATATACTCCCCAAAGATCGTAGCACATAGCGGTTTTTCTCATAAAGTTCTTGATCTTGGCGATACATGCCGTAAATTTCTTCTTGGTCAAGCTCTAAAGATTCGACCATGGTTGAATAACTATGTACATGTAAAGCCTCTTCAAAGGCTTGACGAATAAGCGCCAGTGATATTTCCGGTGATGTTATATGCCTCAAGATATTAGAAGTGATGTTGTCCGTTTGGATACCATCTAAGTTAGAAACAAAAGCTAAAGAACGTTTATACACACGGCGTTCATTTTCGGTGAGCATACTTTTGCTTTTCCACATTTCCAAATCCTTGCTCATGTTCACTTCTTGGGGAACCCAGTTGTTGTTCAGCATGGTCTTAAATATCTCGTCAGCAAAAGGATGTTTCAAGGGAGATACTTGCATAAGCCCATCATCTTCCCCGTTAATAACTCTACGCCGATTGATAATATCGCTATTGCTCATTTTCTTTGCATGAAAGTCCTGCATCAAGGCATCAAATTTTTTAGACATATAAATTTCCTTATAGTTTTAGTTTATGAAGCTGCCTTGCAAACTTGCAGGGCTATACGCTTCTTGTAATTTTTTTAAATACATACGAAAGGCCCTAAAAAGCAAGCACACGTTAACCGCATTTGAGCATTTTTAAAGCAGGAATTCTGCCACAAAGCCCAAAGGCTTCGCTGGTTACTGAGAAAATTAGTATTTTTAAAACTTGCTTGTTTCATTAAAAACACATGCATTACTGACAAGCCTCACAATCTGGATCGGATAAAAGACAACTTTTACTCTCTGCTTGTGCGGATAGATTTTGCCTAAATGCCTTTTCAGGGTCAAAGTTTGAGGTCTTCGTAACTTGAGAGGAAGCCAAACTCCTTAGATAGTAAGTCGTTTTTAGTCCCATCTTCCATGCATATATATACAAAGCACTAACTTCTTCTCCAATTCTAGTTTTCAGGAAAATGTTAGTGGAGGCAGACTGATCAATCCACTTAGAACGTTTAGCAGCAGCACGGATAATCCAACGCTGATCGATATCAAAAATATCTTTGAATTCGTCCTTGATGTCTTGGGAAATTTCTACAACTCCATCAACAGAGCCATTTCTTTCTTTAATCATGTCTCTAATATCTTTATTCCACAAACCTTTCTCAAGCAACCTCTCCATAAGATAGCGGTTAATTACATTAAAATTTCCCGATAGGTTAGATTTTGAATAAATATTCTTATATATAGGCTCAACGCAGGGAGTGACGCCGGCTATGTTAGCAATGGTGGCCGTGGGGGCAATGGCCATCATATTGGAATTCCGCAGACCTTGGCGCTTAATTTTATTACGCAGAGCCTCCCAATCCATAGTTGTCTCCCTATCCACTTCTACTTTCTGCCCTCGCTGCTGTTCAAGTATATCTATGCTATCAATAGGCAGAATTCCCTTATCCCATTTACTTCCTTTAAAACTAGAATAGCTACCACGTTTCTTGGCGATATCGCTGCTAGCACTAATGGCATAATAAGATATTTTCTCCATAGTTCTATCGGCGAAAGTTACTTGGGCTTCGCTAGAATAGGGTATCCGCAGTTTAAAAAGTGCATCATGATAGCCCATAAGCCCCAGTCCCACCGGGCGATGTAGCTTATTTGCATTTTCTGCTTCCTTCGTGGGATAAAAATTAATATCTATAACATTGTCCAGCATGTTGATGGCCGTTCGAACCGATTGTTTCAGTAGCTTTTCATCAATACAGCCATTTTTCTCATCAACCATATTAGATAGGTTTATGCTAGCCAAGTTACATACTGCGGTCTCATCTTCGCTAGTATTCAGCGTAATTTCTGTACAAAGGTTGGAGGAATGCACCATGCCCACATGGCTTTGCGGGCTACGCAGATTGATGGCATCTTTAAAAGTGATCCAAGGATGCCCTGTTTCATAGAGCATGGTAAGCCCTTTCTGCCACAAACTAACCGCATCTACTGTTTTTTTATAAACCTTAGGGTCTTTCTCGTAAGCAAGATAATGCTCTTCAAATTCTGCCCCATAGCTAAGATGCAACAGCGGAGCATCGCTGGGAGAAAACAAACTCCAAGGTTCTTTCGCCAAAACACGTTTCATAAATAAATCTGATATGAACAAGGCCGGGTGGATGTCGTGAGTACGCCTTCGCTCATCTCCAGTATTCTTACGCAGCTCTAAGAATTCTTCAACATCTAAATGCCAATTTTCAAGATAGGCCGCCATAGCCCCGCGGCGTTTGCCGCCTTGGTTGACCGCAATGGCAATATCGTTATAAATTTTAATAAACGGAATAATGCCCGAGGATTCGCCATTGGTTCCTTTAATAGCCGCGCCAGAGGCTCGCACGCCTGTCCAGTCGGTGCCGATGCCGCCTGCCCATTTCGAGAGCTGGGCTTCATCGCTATAGCTTTTGAAAATAGCATCTAGCGAATCGCCAACAATATTAATATAACAAGATGAAAGCTGCGTGGACTTTGTTCCTCCATTGAATAGCGTTGGCGTAGAACTCAGCAAATATAAATTCGAGAGCGCGTTATAAAACTCTATCGCCTTATCCTCACGATTTTCTTTATCCTCATAGATGCACAGCCCCATGGCCACACGCATCCACAGCCACTGCGGCAGTTCGAAAATACGTTTTTCGCTAGCATGACGGCTGCGTGTTTTCAGCAAATATCTATCGCTTAGTGTTTTAATGCCCATATAGGAAAATTTCTTATCCCGATGCCCATTTATCTTCCTACATATTTTTTCAATATCAAAGTTTTTTAATTCCTCTGATAGCATATCTTCTTCTATTCCGAAGTGAATATACTCTTTAAACTGTTCGCAATATTGTTCTTCCCAAGAATCGCTTGCCGCGCTACAGCCTAAAATGTCTTTATACAGGCTATCCAGAATAAGCCGAGCAGCAAAGAAGCCATATTCGTAATGCTCCTCCATTTTATATTCAATTTCTTTGAGTGCTAAATGCTCTATTTCTGCAAAGTGAATGCCATCGTAAAGCCCTCGCAGCGTAGAATCCATCACCTGCGAAACATTGACATGCGGCAATCCGCCGGCTAGTCGGCTGAGCCGGCTTAGCATGGCATGCTCGTGAAAGAAAAACGATTCGCCATCTTCATCAATCACGGAAAGTTCTTTATTATAAATTTTTTCTAAAATTTGCTCTTGTCGTTTTTTCGCATGCTCTTTTCTATAATTCTTATACGAGCTTAGCACATCTGGGAAATTGAAGTGCTTGATTTTCTGTTCTACAATGTCTTGAATTTGTTCGACATTCGGGGGGCTTTTTTCGCTATAGGCTAAACCGATATCCCTAAGCACATCGTTAACAATATCCTCTATTACCTTATCTTCATTTTCATATTCACAGCTAACGAAGGCCGCATTAATCGCCTTGAAAATTTTCTTGGACTCAAATTCAACTTTTTCTTGATTCCGCTTTACAATGAATGCTACCGGTTTAACGCTAAGCAAAGATTCTCTAAATTGACCACGGCGCTCCTGACGTTTTCTAGTCCTATCTTTCCTATAACTTTTATATGAATCAAGAACATCCGGGAAATCAAAAAGGATGATTTTCTGTTCTACAATGTCTTGAATCTTCTCAACACTTGGCAGGTTTTCTGTATTATAATTTTCTGCAATTCCATCGAGTACCGCTGCGGTAATACTTTCTATTGTTTCTTCTTTTTTATTATAGCCAAGCTCTTTAAACGCTGAGCGAACAGCCTTAAAAATATTCATGGCTTCAAAGTCCACCCTTCGATTATCACGTTTAATAATTTGCGGTACTGGTTTTTCGGTTAATAGTGTTTTTAGACGCTCTCTCATTTGAATTTTTTCCTTCTTCTCTTCCTTTCTCTTCTTCAGGCTCTTCCAAGCCCTTATTTACTTTTTTTACTCCTTTTTTTTCTATTTCTACAATCGTATACTTTCTTTCCTTATTCTTTTATTTACCTACTTATACCTATGCTTCTTTCTCGGGCAACTACAGCTCACAAAAACTAGATAGCAAGCCAGCTGGCCTAAACAAAACAAATCCATTCAAGGCTTTGCAGAAACATCTTGGGCATCTCCCCTCTTTAAAATTCTAAGCAGCTTTAAGGAGACCCTCAAAAAAACAAGCATGTCTTTAGAAAAGGAGAAAGCCAGCTCGCACGCAAACTTAGCAACCCCAGCAGCTCCTTAGAAAATTAAGCTAATTTTTAATTAAAAACTAACTAAAAATATTGTACTGTAATTTCAAAAAAAAGTTTAGCAAGCAAGGGAAAGTAGCTCAAAAAAAATTGGCTTCAAGGATAAAAATTTCTTTATTACAAAAAAAATTAATAAAAGCCTTTTTTTTTACAAAACATATTTTTATGGCTGTGCTGCTAAGGCTTCCAGCAGAGAAAAAAAATTTAAATTTTCTGCAAAAGTTATTCGTTTATAGCCCATGGAAGTATAGAAAGCCTTTTACGAAGTAGCCCAGCAATATTTTGAAGATAAAAACACAGGCTTCCAATAAGAATAGAATTCTATTTTCTTATTGGCACGATTTTTCTGCGATTTTAGCCTGAAAAACTTAAAATATTCATCTTCCTTATCAGCACTTTTTATCTTTATTTTATAGCAAAAACAGCCTTTATATCAGCTTAAATAGTATACTCATATAAGAAAGCTCACCTAGGCTTTCTATAATCTTAAAAAAATTGATAAAAAAAAATGGACTCTAACGAAAAAAAAATATCTGCTAGCCATGCCCAGCAAGAAACAGCACAGCAAAAAGAAAAAGCACAGCAAAAAGAAAAAAAACGCTGGCCGCAATATGGGCAAAAACAGGTGCGTCAAGGTTTCTTCGATTTTTTTGCTGATAAACGACATACTATTCTGCCCAGCGCCTCATTAGTGCCGAAGAATGACAAAAGCTTGCTTTTCAATAATGCAGGGATGAACCCCTTCAAGGATATTTTTCTAGGATTTGAGCAAGCCACACATCTGCGCGTAGCTAACTCGCAAAAATGTATTAGGCTTTCTGGCAAACACAACGATTTAGAAGAAGTTGGCAAAGATAACTACCATCATGCCTTCTTTGAAATGCTGGGAAATTGGTCATTTGGCGATTACTACAAAAAAGAAGCCATACGCTGGGCCTGGGAGCTTTTAACCGATGTTTGGAAACTCCCTGCCGAAAAGCTTTTTGCCACCGTATATAAAGATGATCAAGAAAGTGCCGAACTCTGGATTTCACAGACGCCTATGCCCAGTGAGCGGGTTATGTTTTTTGGCGAGAAAGATAACTTCTGGGAAATGGGCAAAACAGGCCCATGTGGCCCCTGCAGCGAAATTCATATTGACACCGGCCTAGAAAATTGCAGCTGCCAAGGCGAAAACGCAAGAGAGCGCTGCCAAAAACTCGGCGGCGGCGTAAACCAAGATTGTGAACGCTATATCGAAATATGGAACTTGGTCTTCATCCAATATAACAGAGAGGCCGATGCTAGCCTTAGTAAACTAAAAAAGAAATATGTTGATACCGGCATGGGCTTTGAAAGAGTTCTTCGAGTTTTGCAACAGAAGAATTCGAACTATCAAACCGATGTTTTCTCCCCGCTTATTAGCATGCTAGAAAAAATGAGCGGCATGACCTATGAAGAGCAAGGTAGCACGCAAGCCACAGAAGCCACGCTAGCAGATGCCCCAAAAGCCCAAGCTTATTATAAAAACATCGCCTTTCGTGTGATAGCCGACCATATTCGAGCCATAAGTTTTGCCATGGCCGATGGCGTCATCCCCTCGAACACCGGGCGAGGCTACGTCATTCGTAGGCTCATCCGCCGTGCCTATCGCTACGGAAAAAAACTAGACCTTCACGAACCCTTTCTCTACAAGCTTTGCGATACCCTAGCCCAATCTATGGGAGAAGCCTATGAAGAACTTCTGTTTAAAGGCGCTAACCTGCAAAAAGACATACTTGCCGAAGAACGCTCTTTTCATAGCACTTTAGATAGAGGCCTTAAAATGTTCTACGGCTACGCTAAGAAGCTACGCAGCAAGAACAAGGCTAGCTTGGCCTCCCCAGAAAAACCCATTGAGCTTTCAGGAAAACATGCCTTTGAATTCTATGATACCTATGGCTTTCCTTTCGACCTCACGAAAACCTTAGCCGAAGAAGAAAAAATAAAAGTCAGCGCCAAAAGTGAAGAAGAATTCCAAATTGAGATGGAGAAACAACGCCATAGATCTCGGGCAAAAAGCAAACTACAAGGCTTGAATATTGCAGCCTTAGCTTCCAAGCTGCCCAGCAATCTCCGTTATAGTGGCGATACTTGTTCTACGCTGACCTCTACGCTAAAAGCCATTATTGTTGATGATGGCAGAAGCTTGCTTACGCAACTTAACCCCGATGATACGAATACAAAAACTATCACAGATTGTATGCTGATATTTGAAGATACTCCGTTTTATGGCGAAGCCGGCGGCCAAATAGGCGATACCGGCAGTATTAGCCCCTGCCCCAGGCCAGAAACTACTAAGCTAGCTAGCGAAAATAACACTGGTAACCTTAATAACACTGCTGCCAACACAAACACTCCCGCCGCCACCTCCGCTTACTCCTCTCAAGCAGACTACCACTACCACCTGGAAAGCTTAGCCGTAGTGGATACCAGCCGTTATGAGAACATACATCTTTTGCATGTACAAAACCCTCATTTCGCACTTCGTGTAGGAGAAAAATACATACAAACTATTCACCGCCAGCGCCGAGAGGCCATCACCAAGAACCACTCTGCCGTGCATCTTTTACATCGTGCCTTAGGCAAGGTTTTAGGCAAGGGCATTCGTCCTGCGGGCAGCTACGTTGGCGATGAGCGACTCCGCTTAGATTTCACACATACCACGCCTCTGAAAAAACATGAGCTTACGGCCATAGAATCTGAAGTGAACCATGCTATTTCGCAAAATCTTCTCGTGGATGTCCGCCTCCTTCCAAAAGCCGAGGCTCTGGCTACAGGGGCAAAGGCTTTTTTTGAAGAAAAATACGGTGATATCGTGCGCATGGTTTCTATTGGAGGAAGCTACTCCAAAGAGCTTTGTGCAGGCTCGCATGTGCGCTGTTCTGGCGAAATTGCTGGGTTTAAGATTATGGCACATTCAGCAGCTTCCGCTGGCGTAAAGCGCATAGAGGCCATTACCGCTTTTACGCTTCATACCTATTACCAGAAAAAATTTGCCGAACTCACCAACATACAGCAGCTTCTAGGCAAGCCAGATACCCAAAGCTTAGCCGGGGTTATTCAATCTTTACGACAAGAGAACAAAGGTTTTAGAGATGAAAAACGCCAACATGGCCTAGCCCAAATCCGCCAAGCTTTCACAGAAAAAAGGCAGCCTCTGCATCCTCATGGCAAGTTAAGCGAAAAGAACCCCTTTTTAGTGAGTGGTTTTTTCCCATTAAAAACAAAAGACCTTATGGACGAGGCCATGAAATTTATTAACACATATAAGCATGCCTTTCTTTTGCTGGCCAGCCTAGAAGACGGCAAACTAAGTTTTCTTGCCTGCGCCGGCGAAGGCCTCCGTGGGCATATTGATGCTCGAGCCATACTCCGTGCCAGCTTAGACATCTGCAGCGGCAAGGGCGGAGGCAAGCCAAATCTTGCCCAAGGCGGAAGCCGAGAATCTTCGCTAGCCAAGCCAGCTCTGCAGGCCGGAATTGA
>JAUXHF010000365.1 GCA_030621685.1 Spirochaetota bacterium | reverse complement strand
CCTAAGTCCGCTTGGCCTCCGACTTCTAATTTTATAAGCCGAAGGTTTTTATTTTCTGGGAAGCCAAAAAACTCAGAGTTTATCTGCTGGTCTATCTGGTGGTTTATCTCGGGATTTTTTATAGCTATATTTATAGCTATATCTTGGGGCTGCTGTCTTTTTTTTTCTGCTCTGCCAAGCTGGGTTGGCATGCCAGGGCTGTTTTGTTTCAGGTTGCAGGCGCTGATATTTTGTTGCAGGAAGCCGAGTACCAAGGCTACGCCTGTGGGGGTACTTAGTTCTCCTACTTCTTCATTTATTTTTTTTATGGGGGCGGCAAACATGGAAAGCATGCAACTTACGGCGGGCACTGGCAGGGGCAAAATGCCGTGGGCGCATTCTACGCTACCAGAGCCTAAGGTGAAAGCCGAGGCATATATTGCCTTGACATCCAAGTGATGCAGCAGCCAACAGGCGGTGATGATTTCAGCGATAGCATCGTTAGAACCCACTTCGTGGAAATGCACATGCAAAAACGATGATACTCCGTGAACACTTGCTTCGCTTTTTGCTAGTATGCGAAAGCAAGCAAGGGCTTTAATTTTAACAGGCTCTGGAAGCCTGCTTTTCTGTATCCGTTCTTGAATATTTTGAAAGTTTCGCTGCTGTGTATGAGTATGATGCGTGTGAGCTTGGCTAGTTTCTGTTTGTTTTTTCTTGCTTGCTGGGCTTATATTTGAATGGGAATGATGCTTGGCAGGATGTAGCGGAGGTGCCTCCTTGGCAGGATGTAGCGGGGGTGCATTGGCAGCTTGGGCCAGCAAGGAGAAATCATCTGGGGGAGCGTTAAAGCTTAGCCCCAAAGCAGAGAGGCCTCCTCGAATTTGCTGCTTCATAACAGGCTTTAGGTTCTCAAGCCCGAAAATACTTGCTAATTCATTTTTTATGTAGCTAAGAATTTCCTCTTTGCCAGCAAAGAGATCGAGTAAGGCGGCGCAGAGCATATCGCCGGCCACACCACAGCTCATGTCAATATATAAATATTTTTCCGAGCTGGACTCTGCCTTCACAGCCTGTTTGCTTGCATGTTTTTTTTCTAATTTCATAGATAGTTTGCTAGCTTAGCTTCAGAGTTTGGAAGTCAATATATAAATATTTTTCTTAAGCTAGCTTCTGCTTTTTTCTCAAGCTGCGCTTTTTTCTCAAGCTGCGCTTTTTTCTCAAGCTGCGCTTTTTTCTCAAGCTCCGCTTTTTTCTGGAGCTGCGCTTTTTTCTCAAGCTCC
>JAUXHF010000175.1 GCA_030621685.1 Spirochaetota bacterium | reverse complement strand
TCTAAGTTATATGTAGGTTGCCGAGTAAGAGCTTAAGGGTAAGTTTACGGCGGCAGGACATTTTTAAAGAGAGCATTAATTGTTTCTTAAAGTTGTTTCTTAATGTTGTCTTTTTATTTTCTGTTGGCTCTTTTCAGCTCGCGGTTAATAGCCCGTGAGGCTGAATTCATAGCACTTTCGGCGTTTTTCTTGCCAGAATAGAGGTTTTGTAACTCACGAATTAGGATATCGGCTAATTTAGAATAAATCTCGGTGAGCGGAGAAAATTTGGCGTTAGGCACGGCACGAATAAGTGCTTGAAAGGCTTCATCTTGGAAGACAGCTTCTTTGCCTGCTTCAATAGTAACTGGCAAAAGGCCGGCTTTAGCAATCCAATCGGCTTGATATTCTGGTTTCAAAGTATGCACTAAGAAATCGAAGGCTTCTTTTTTCACCTTTGAATTTTTAGTCAGAGATACCACATCAATAACGCCAAGGGTCTTTCCTTTGCTGCCTTTACGAACACCCGGTAGATCAACCATAGCATAATTCACGTCATGGTTTTGAGTTCGAATTTCATCGGCCAAAAGTTTGTGAGTGATGACCATAGCTAGCTTACCTTGTTTGAAAAGCTCTTGCAAATCTTCACGATTATAAGCTGTTACGTTTGGTTGGGTAAGACCTTCTTTAATCATACTTTCGTAAAACATAGCTGCTTTAATGGCAGCAGGAGAATTTAAGGCTGATTTCGTAGCGCCAATATCTTTATTAAGGAGGTCGCCGCCGAAATTCCAGAGTACATAGAAGAAATATTTTTCCATTTCAACTTCTTTGCCCTGTAGCCCGAACCCGTAAGCATCGGTTTTTTGAGTAATTTTGCGGGCAGCTTCTTTTAGTTCATCCCAAGTTTCAGGAATTTTGGCTCCGGCTTTTTTGAACAGATCTAAGTTTACATACATAACTCTGGCACTGGTAACGCTAGGCAGGGCCCAAATACCGCCGTTAAAATTTACGCGACCTATAAGCGGGCTAGGAAATTGGCTTCGCAGAGCTGGGGTAAGGTAGGCATCTAAAGGCTGGATAAGATCCTCAGCAACGTAGCCGGGAAGCCATGCCATCGTGAAATAGATAACATCGGGGCTAGCTCCGGCAATAAAGTCAGTAGCAATTTTTTGCCGCCAACTAGCCCAGCTAGCATTTTCGATTTTTACTTTTACATTCGGATTAGCTTTTTCGTAATCAGCAGCCATTTTCTTGAAACTGGCCTCGGTGTGATCGCCATAGCTAGGCACCCCAATGCGTATAGTTTTCTGAGCATATAGGTTGGCTGTGAGCAGCACAAATATACAAAGAAAAGTAAGGATTGTAAGAATTTTCTTCATTTTCAACACTCCAAAATTGTTGTTTTTACCTTATCTTCTATCTTTAGAGAGACCTTAGTGTAAGGATATTTTCTATAAACATAATAAAGTAAGGAATTCGTTTTGTTTTTTATAAATTTATAAAACATGAAACTCTTTTTAGAGCGCTAGGGAAGAAGTGAAGCCGAACTCTAAAAAAATTATGCTCATTAGCAAATTTGCCAAAATTTTACCTTTACAAGAAGAGCTTCTATGTTCTTTTCTTGTGCTGACTTCATGTTATTACCAAAAAGCAGCTGAGGTCAATCCATACAAAAGCTTAAGTAATAAGCTAGCAAAGTATGTTTATCAGCCATTCTTTTTGAAAGCATTGTACTCTTTATTATACTCTTTAGGTGTTGCGTATTCATTTATTAAGAATTTTAGCTTACTCGTAAAAATAAAGGTAAGTAAGAGAATAAAAGCGTAAGAGAGAGGCTATCTGTATAATATAGCCCTTTATAAAGCATAAGATAAATATAGTTCCATATGAATTTAGAATAACTTGATATTTTTTATTATACTATATAAAATTTCAAAACTTTTTTATTTTTTTATGAAAAACCAGATTTTAAATAAATTTCATCCATTGGGTTCATGCTATATTTTGTGAAGTATACTGTATGTCCATGTCAAAAGCTGTAGAACCTCAGTTGTTACCTTTAGTGAGGTATCAAGATCTGCGTTTTCCCGATGACCATGTTTTTACGCTGGCAAGCGGGAAAGCCTTAAAAGGTTTAGTGATACGTTACGAGTGTTACGGGAAACTTAATGCTGAAAAATCGAATGCTATACTGGTGATTCATGCCTTAACGGCTAGCCATCATGCTGCTGGGAAATATGAGGCTACAGAGAAACGTGCTGGCTGGTGGGATACGCTTATAGGTCCCGGTAAAGCCTTCGATACCAATAAGTATTTTGTTATTTGTAGTAACAATCTTGGCGGATGCAATGGGAGCACGGGGCCTAACTCAATTGATCCAGCTACGGGGATTCCTTACGGCATGAATTTCCCTGAAATTTGTTTTGCCGATATGACGAATGCTCAAGTTCTTTTGATGGAGGCACTTGGCATTAAAAAATTCCATAGCATAGCCGGTGGTTCCATGGGCGGCATGATAGCCTTGCTTTGGTCGGTGATGTACCCTAAGAAAGTAGAGAATGTCTTGGGCATAGCCTGCACCAGTGCACAGAGTGCCCAATCTATAGCCTTCTCGGAGGTGGCGAGGCAGGCTATTATGAGCGACCCTCAATGGCATGAGGGAAAGTATTTTGAAAAAAACCTTAGTGGTCCGTTAAAGGGCTTAGCTATTGCTAGGATGCTGGCACATATCACCTATCTTAGCCAAGAAGCCATGAAATACAAGTTTGGCCGAAAACTAAGCGATAGGAAAGCTCTCAATCCTAGCGATTCTCCTTTCGAGAAAAATTTTGAAGTGGAGCGGTATTTGCATTATCAAGGAGATCGCTTTAAAGATCATTTCGATGCGAATTCGTACTTGTACATGACGAAGGCTTTAAACTATTTCAATTTAAAAGATGGGTTTGAAAGTTTAAGCCAGGCCTTTGGGCAAAGCTCTGTACGTTATTTAGTTCTGCAATATAGCAGTGATTGGATTTACCCGAAAGAGATGGGCCTAGAGTTAGTTCAGGCCATGGTCAAAGCTAATCGGGAGGTGAGTTTTTTTGAAATTGAAAGCAAAGCCGGACATGATGCTTTCTTATTAGAGTGGCAGAAAACAGGGAATATTATTTCTGCGTTTTTGCGTGGTGCTGGGTATGCTCTTAAAACTGAGGGGATAGACGTGGTCTCTAAAAAGCAAGGCGATGAAGAAAAGCGGCAAGATAGCTTGTCAAGCAAAAGAGGCATGCAGCGTAGAGATTTCGAGTTTATCAATTCTTTTATTAGCCAAAAAGAAAAAGCAAGAGTTTTGGATTTGGGCTGCGGGGAGGGTTCTTTACTAGTGTATTTGCGTAGTGAAAAGAAAGTTTATGCTTACGGAGTGGAACAGCAAAGCTTCTTGGCCAGTAAGGGCTTGAGAAAAGGGCTTTCTATTGTACAAGGTTCTATAAATGAATGTCTGCCGTTATATCGTGAGAAGAGTTTTGATCTTGTGGTGCTTTCGCAAACCGTTCAGCAAATTGTAGACCCCGATAAGGTTATTGAACAAATGTTGCGAATTGGAAAAAGCATAGTGGTTTCTTTTTATAATTATGCATTTTATCTGAATCGCCTGCAATTTTTGCTGAAAGGAAAAAAACCGCGGAACGATGCCTTTCCCGATACTTGGCATGAAAGTAAAGATATTCATGTTATGACGATAGCTGATTTTGAAGAGTTTTTGAAACATCAAAAACTGAGGATTCTAAATAGGATTTTTCTAAAAGGCAATTGGAAGAGCATCGCAAAATTTTCTCCTAATCTTTTTGCAGGCTCTGCTATCTACCATATTAAGCGTGAGGAAAATGAAGATTCTAAATAGGATTTTTCTAAAAGGCAACGGAGCATCGGAAAATATTCTCCTAATTTTTTTGCAGGCTCTGCTACCCAGCATAGTAAGCGTGAGGAAAATGAAGATTCTAAATAGGGTTTTTCTAAAAAGTAACAGAGCATCGCAAAATATTCTATCTTTTTTTTCTATCTTTTTGCTCTGCTACCTAGCATATAAGCGTGAGGAAAACCAGTAAGCTATAAGTAACAAAACTGCAAGCAGAATTGCAGAAATATTGTATAAGAAAAGCATGAAAGAACTGCCTTGTCCGCTCAATACTTTAGCTTTCAAGCAACCTTGGGCGGTAGTCTTAGAAGATTCAAAGACTAGCCTTACAGCCATTGAATGTGAATATGCTGTTTGTGCTATAAAGATGTTGCTTGAGGACAGATTGAACCCGCTAAAAAAACTAGAAAAAACGCTAGGCATTGAAAAGCCTAGCTCGGATATTGAAGAGTCTTCGCTTCGTTCTTGCGGTGATACTATTGGGATAGCCATGCTACAATGGCCTGCCTCTCTAGCAAGCATATTGCTTGTCCATGCCTTAATGCGGCTTCGGCTGCCTTGCCTGGCTAGCTCAAAGCAGCTTAATTTATCTAAGCGAGAAGCTGCTAGCAAAAGATCTAAGCAGCAATTTTTTCGGGTACTGCCATGGCTGATGAGTC
>JAUXHF010000300.1 GCA_030621685.1 Spirochaetota bacterium | reverse complement strand
CGATACCATCCCTTTTTTTATAGATAGAAAAAGAACTCTTGATATAGATACCCCCGATGATCTTCAGCAAGCAAGAAAATTTTTTAGAAACAAATAAGCCTTATTCTAAAAACTCTCACTACTTTTTAACAAAAGTTACGAAAAACTTACTCTTAAAAAATAAACCTCATTCCTGCCACAAGAACCATGCTAAAATTTTAGCTACTCAATTTTAACTACTTGCCACAGTTGCAAGAAAGTATCACTTACAATTGTAAAGTCATTATACTACAAATTGTAAAATCATTATACTACAGCTACCCTTAAAAATTATCATGGTTTTTCAAATAGGCGAAAGGAAGATAGGCCAAGGCTATAAGCCCCTCGTTATCGCCGAAATTGGTATTAATCATGCTGGCAATTTGCAAACTGCAAAAAGCATGGTTCTTTCTGCAGCTAGAGCCGGCGCGGAGATAGTAAAACACCAAACGCATATTATTGATGATGAGATGAGTGCTTTAGCCAAGCAGAGCATTCCCGGCAACTCAAAAGAATCCATCTATTCCATCATGGAAGAAGCTGCCCTTAACGAAGCTGATGAATTTGAATTAAAAAAATTTACCGAAGAGCAAGGGATGCTTTTTTTAAGCACACCTTTTTCCAGAGCTGCCGTGCATCGGCTAAAAGCTATGGATGTGCAAGCTGTTAAGATTGGCTCTGGTGAATGCAATAACTATCCACTTATCGAAGAAATTGCCGCCTTACAAAAACCGGTAATTTTAAGTACCGGCATGAATAACCTTTCAAGCATTAAGAAGGCCACTGCCATTTTTGATAATGCCAAGCTAAGCTATGCTCTTCTGCATACAACGAACCTTTACCCTACGCCCAATCATCTTGTGCGGCTAGGAGCCATGGCGGAGCTGGCCGCAGCGTATCCGGGAATACCCTATGGACTCTCCGACCATACCATAAGCAATCATGCATGTTTTGCTGCCGTAGCCTTAGGCGCCTCTCTTGTGGAGCGCCATTTCACCGATAGCATGCAGCGCCCGGGGCCCGACATTGTTTGTTCTATGGATGAGCAGGCCTTAGGCCAGCTTCTTCACGGCATCGATATTATTTACGCACAACGTGGCGGCAGCAAAAACCCAGCAAAAGAAGAACGAGTAACTATGGAATTTGCTTTTGCCACAGTAGTTAGCATACAAGAAATAAAAAAAGGCGAAACCCTCAGCAAAGGCAATATTTGGGTGAAGCGCCCAGGAACAGGCAAAATTCCAGCTGAGGGTTTTTCAAAGATTCTTGGCAAGCAAGCTACCCGAGACATCCCTCTTGACACTCACCTAAATTACCAAGATTTCCGATAAACTAGCTTAAGCCTGCTTCTGCTTAAAAATTAACTATTAATATTTTGATAACACAAAAGCCTGAACCTCCCTCTATATTGAGGCTATTCGTTAAGCCATGAAACATCTTTTTTTTATAGGGTCGCATATAACATTTTACGCTGCCCTTTCTGTGCAAAAGTATTTAAAAATAAAACCGGAAAATGTAATTTATGTTACGTATAGAAACTACCGTAATATTCTTCACAAGGATATTAAATTTTTCCAAATTGAAAACATTGTCTGTAACGAAAGCATAAAGAAATTAAGACAACTCTGCGGTTCAGGATTTTCCAAAATTTACTATAGATTTCGTCTTTTATTACATATAAACTCCTTCATCAAAAAAGAGATACAAGGTAATTTTTTTATGTATACTTTTCTTTTGAAAAAAGAACTAAAAATGTTTCTATCACATTCCCTTTGTAAAAAAACTTTTTTTATAGAAGAAGGCATCACCGGGCTAAAAAAGCACAGTCTTATTAAAAAAGAACCCTTAAAAAAAATTTTTACAGATAGATCAAAAACTCTTAATGCTCTCTCTTGGTCAAGGAACAATGAGTTTATAAAAGCTGATGGCTATTGTTTCCATGAGCAAGCTTTTACAGGTATAAGCTATGTCAGGCCTATAGTCATTCCTATGTATAGAGAACCCAATTTACATAA
>JAUXHF010000097.1 GCA_030621685.1 Spirochaetota bacterium | reverse complement strand
ATTTCGATAAACAAAAAACTAAGAGCTAAGGATTTTCTTGCGGCATCTTTGCAAGGTGGCAAGAAGTTTTTTCAATACATATTGAAAATTTCGGCAATGAAGGCTTGCTTGCTTGGGGCGTATACGCCTCTAGCGAAAGTGACAGAGCTTTGCTAGTTAGTTATTAGTTATTCCAAATTTCAATAAACAAAAAAAACTAAGAGCCAAGGAGTTTCTTGCGGCGTTTTTGCAAGGTGGCAAGAAGTTTTTTGCCCTCTTTGATTTGCTGGCGCAAAGATTTCAATGAGGTGCCGCCAGCCGATTTCTTGTTTTCAATAATATTCTCTATGCTAATAACTTCTGTTATGTCCTTGCTAAAGAGCTTCGAGAATTCCTGCCATTGGGCTAAAGAAAGATCGGCATAGCTGCGCTGAGTTTTCTCAAGAGCCTTTACAATGTTTGAAGAGAGGGCATGGGCTTTGCGAAAAGGCATGCCTTTATGAACAAGATAATCGGCTACATCGGTAGCGGCGACATATCCTTTTTCTAGGGCCTTGCCGGCAGCCTTGCTATTGTACTTCAAGGTTTGAATAACTTCTGTGGCTAAACGTAGGCAGCTGGCACATTGCCTTGTGGCATCAAAGAGGCCTTCCTTGTCTTCTTGCATATCACGATTATAAGAAAGCGGCAATCCCTTCATAACTGTAAAGAGAGAGAGCATGCTTCCATAGACACGTCCTGTTTTGCCGCGTATAAGCTCTAAAGCATCGGGGTTTTTCTTGTTAGGCATAATAGAACTCCCTGTGGCATAGGCATCGTTAATGGTGAAGAGCTGCATGCTGGTACTGCTATACATAATAATATCCTCTGATAGCCTAGATAGATGCATCATGGTAATAGAAAGCCCCGAGAGGAATTCGAGGATGAAATCTCTATCAGAGACAGCATCCATAGCATTGGGCAGGATGGCCTCAAAGCCTAAGGCTTTTTGCGTAAGCGTTCTGTTTATGTTGTAATTGACACCAGCAAAGGCGCCGCTTCCCAAAGGGCTACAGTTAACACGATGACGCATGTCAAGGAGACGCTGGCTGTCGCGCATAAACATAAAGAAGTAAGCCATCCAATAAAAGCCCAGGCGTATTGGCTGAGCCGCCTGAAAGTGAGTGTAGCCCGGAAAAATTTTTTGAACATCTGCTTCAGCCTTGGAAAGCAGAGTTTTCAAAAAATGCTGCAGCCTTTCTAACTGCGAGTCTATGCTTGCACGCAGATAAAGACGCATATCGGTAGTGCTTTGATCGTTTCGAGATCTTGCCGTATGTAGGCTAGCAGCAGCTAGGCCAATTCTTTTAGTGAGCTGTCTTTCTACCCACATGTGGATGTCATCGTCTGGGCCACTTATCTGAAGCTTTCCTTTTTCTATATCTTTTTGCATGCCCTGCAGCCCTAGGCGGATTTTTTTGGCCACGCTGTTACTGATAATACCAGCCTTACAGAGCATAGCACTGTGCGCTAACGATCCAGCAATATCGTACAGATACAGTATTTTATCGAAAGGCAAAGAAGAATGGAAAAGCTGCATGGTATCTGCCGTTTCCACAGAGAAGCGCTGTGACCATACATCCTTCTTCGAATTCTGAATTTGCTGCTTAGACTTAGGGGGTTTCATGGTTTTGCGCCTTATAAGAGATAGCTTGCCTTACAGCTACAGTGTAGCCTAATTTGTAGCCCTTACATTGTAGCATACATTGTGGCATACATTGTGGCCTTAGGTTCAGGGTGTTTTCTTTGCTTAGCTTTGAAGATGAGAATATGAAGAAATGGCGAAAGAAGATTTTTTTCTACAAGTAAGGCAAAGCAGAATTCTCATATTATAATATTCTTAGATGAAAGTAATTATTATTGGAGCTGGAATAGCCGGGTTAACAGCGGCTATTATTGCCTATGAAAATGGCGATGATGTTGTCTTGTTAGATAAAAATACCGAGCTACAAGGCTCGGCATCGGCATGGGCTAGGGGCGGCATTGTCTATAAGGCAAGAGACGATAGCCCTGCTTTGTTAAGCAAAGATATCTTTTTGGCGGCCGATAGCATGGCGAAAAAAGAGGCTGTAGAGTTTTTATCAAAACATGGACCAGCCTGGGTGGAAACGTTTCTCATCAAAAAAATAAAAGTGCCTTTTGATAAAAAAATAGGCAAAAAACAGGGCATTTTAGCGGGACATGAATTTCTCTTGACCAAAGAGGCCTTGCATAGCAGAAATCGAATACTTTTCTCGGGAGACAAGACAGGTTTTGTTATTATTTCGCATATTATAGAGTATTTGAAAAAAAACACGAAGGTGCAGGTTTTACAGAAGCACATAGCCTTAGACTTGATTAATATTCCACATCATAGTAAAGACCCTATGGCGGTGTATGAGAAGCCGCAATGTGTTGGCGTATATGCCTTAGATCTTTGTAGCCATAAGGTGCAGGTGCATAAATTTTTCGCCGATAAAATAATCCTTGCCAGCGGCGGTATTGGCCAAATATATAAAGAAACAACCAACCCTGCTAGCGCCACTGGTGATGGAATAGCCATTGCTAGCCGAGCGAAGGCAAGAATTATTAACATGGAATTTACGCAATTTCATCCTACGGCGCTGGCTCATAAAAAAGCAGGGGGCTTTCTTGTTTCCGAGGCACTTCGTGGCGAAGGCGGCAAGGTGGTAAACGAAAGTGGCTACGAATTTGTTAAGGATACAGACCCCCGAGGCTCGCTTGCCCCAAGAGATAGCCTTAGTAGAGCTATCTTGCGTGAACAAATCAAAACGGCTGAAAGCCATTTTTACCTTAGTATGCAAAACACCGGTATCAATATACAAACACGTTTCCCAGAGCTGTATAAGAAATGTTTAGAGTTAGATATAGATGTCCGTAAGCAAAATATTCCGATAACGCCTGCCTTTCATTATAGCTGCGGAGGCGTGCTAACCGACTTGCATGCCAAAACAACTGTAGCACGCTTATATGCCATTGGAGAGTGTGCTTGTAACGGTGTTCATGGCGCTAATCGTCTTGCCTCCACTTCTTTGTTAGAGGGGCTGCTTTTTGCCCGTGAAGCTGCCTTAGATAAGCCTTATAAGGAATCTGGTTCGGGAGAATTTTCCCAAGAATATATTGAAGATTGGAAAAAAGCGCATGAATCGAAAATTATTGACCCGGTGCTTATCCATCAAGGTTTTAGTAGCCTAAAGTCGATTATGTGGAATTATGTGGGTATTATCCGTAAGCCATTTATGTTGTCTCTTGCGCTTAAAGAGCTTCGCGGGCTAAAAGAACGTTCAGATATGTACTATCGTGAGGGCTTACTCAGCCGTGAAATTATTGAATTGCGAAATAGCATTCAAACGGCGATAATAGTAACCGATGCCGCTATTAAAAATCCCATATCAAGAGGGGGGCATTTTTTGAAAAATTAAAACAGTATTCCATAGACGAATTAAATGAACGTATGCGTGAATGAATAAGCATTTCTACTTTTAACGTAAAGGATAGGCTATAAAAAACTAAAAATGATATATAATTGTGTACTAAACTATTAATAAAGCTGTAAATAAAGCCATATATAAAGCTTTAACTCCGCCTTAGTGTAGGACTGCTATTGAATAGAAAAATTGTATAGAAAATATTTTTGATACTTTGCTTTAGTTTTTCCAGAGAAGATTTTTAAAGCATTGCTGTTAAATGGACTTTGTTTTGCTAGAAATATAGCTAGCAATCTATGAAAATATAAGGCTAAGAAAATAGCCTCTGTTTGAAATTTCTTTCAAAAAATTTCGTTGAATATACCTTTTGTGATAAGTTTCCAGAATATATCCATAGCCTTGTTCGCTAAATTAGCGGAGAAAAGAGCATCTTGGCTACTTGCTACAGTCTTGGCCGCATGCATGCTTGCCAGCTTGCCAGCTTCAATACTTTGGGGGCAATCCCTATCTCCATCCCCATCCCCAGCAGAGACAGATGCTCCTATCGAGCAAGAAATAGAGCCTCCAGCAGGAGAAGATTCTGAGGAAGCTGAGCCGCCGGCAGAAATTGAACTCTTGCAGCCGGCTTTGCTTTCATCCATGTTTACAAATGCTGAAGGCGAAGTTTTTGACCTTTCTACTTTAAAAGAATATGATATTTTTTTTTATGAGGATATTACGCTTCAGAAATTTGAAGAAGCACAGGATGAACCCGAAAAAAGCTTTGATTATAAGAGCATAATTTTGAAATTTGTTACGGATGACAACGAAAGCGTTATTCGGCAATTAGCAGAGGAGATAAATCCGGAATTCAAAGACAATACTAATCTTGAATTTTTAAAAAAAGAAGTGCTGGCACGTATTACGCCAGTAAAAAAAACCAAAAGAAAAGGCGGTGTTAAAACCTTGCCTTTGGAGGAAGCCACTGTGGTAAGAGGCCTTATCCTTAATAGAGCAGAAATTGTTGATGCCTATGAGGTTGAACTTGGCGATCGCAGAGAAAGAGTGGTGGAGCTTTATGGCAACGTGGGGCTGAACATCGGTGCTCTTAACATAAAAGGGAGCTTCGTTCGTATCAACGTTACAAGAAAGCAAGCTTTTATAGAGGGAGACATAGAAATAGAAATTTCTGGTAATATCATTCGGGGAAATAAAGCAGTGTGGAATGTAGATTCTGGAGTCGGCTATATTTTCAATGCTTCTGGTTTGCTGATGGATAATTACTTCCGTGGCATCTTGGTGCGCGTAAATTCAAGAGAACACTTTACCATAGAACGAGGCTGGATAACCTTCTCTGATGAAGATGACCCTTATTACTCAATAAACTCGTATACCTTTGAAAGCTACGGCGAGGAACGTTGGATTATTGAGAATGGAATTGTGAAAGTACATAACCAGCCATATTTCTGGATACCTTATTATATTTCGCATCCACTTTCTACAGGCATCGATTTGAAATTTGGCCAATCCAGAAGAGAGGGCTTTTATGCCATAACGAAATATGGCTTTCCCGTACCCTATTTTAATAAGATACTTTTCACTTTTAATCTTTACGAGAAGTTAGGCATTTATAGCTCTATTTATAATGCTAATAATTTTGGGCCACTAAACTACGATTTATTTACAGGCTTAGCCCTCTATACCTATAATGAAAATGTAAAGAAAAAACCAAATAAACTGACGTATACGCATAATACAGGCCCTTTTATTAACAGTAGGTATCGGTTTCGTCACCTTTTGAAATACAATCAAAAGTTAAATTTGGTACCCGATAGTGAGAACAACCAGATACGTAGTTCTCTAGATTTTTCTGTCACCAATACGAGTAATCCTTTTTTCAGCGACACTTTTCCACTTAATCTTTCGCATAGAGATTGGCAAAGAATTTTAGAGCGCCATGACCGTGATGAAAAACTCTATAAAGAAAGAATTAGTGACAAAAACACGTATGCGTTACGCTACAATTTAACGGCGCCATCGCTAAGTGTGGCTGCCAAGTTTGAGTGGCTTCATGATGTGTATGATGACCCTCAAAAAAAAGATGAAAACATTGATGAGCGTTATACAAGTTACTTGAAAACAATTAATTTGCCCAATTTAAATATACGGCATAATCAAACCCTAGATCCAATTAAGAAAGAAAATTCCCGGCTTTTCTTTCTTAATTTGCCCTATAACCTTAGTTTTAATTATAATGGGAAAAGCAGCTTCAAAGATGGTAGAGTTTTTGGTGAAGGTGGTTCAACAAGCTCTAATGTAGAAGCTTTCGGACTTATAAAAGAAGAGTATAGCTTAGGCATGAAAGCTGGTTTTAGCAGAAGTTTTGGGGTAAATACTGGTGATAACGCTTTGTATAACTTTGATCAAGCCGATTGGTTTTCTTGGAGCTTTACTCCTGGGTTTTCTGTAGGATATAACCGGAAATGGCCGGGAAAAGATTATAGTACAACTACGAATGCGAATAAAGATCGCAGTGATAGATCTTTGGCTTTTTCATTGAGTTCTAGTATAGGCTTTAATAAAAACCGCTCATATTTTTTTGATAGCTCGCCTAGTTTAAGATTTTCACTTTCGGAAGGGCTTACTATTCGTAGATTTGAACTTGAAGATCTTAGCTCTGAACGGGAGCTTGAAGAAAAAGAGCGTTCCATGAAATATCAGATTAACTTCTCACTGCCCTTCAACTTCCCATCGGGAAAGCTCCAGCAAAAATGGGGTAGCTCGTATGGCATCGAGAGCATGCTGCCTACCTTTAAGCTAGCTTTTTCCTATGGACAAAGCCTCTATACTTCAGAAGAGAACCTGCAGGGCAAAAGAGCAGATTATTATACCTTTGATCAATATAGCTCCCGAACCCTAAGCTCCAGTGCCAGCATGCAACATAAGGGCTACGGGTTTTTATATATACTGAACCTCGACTACGTATTCAGTTATTCTTTGGGAATATCTTATGATCTTTTGCCTGTTAAAGATGAGGATGGAAACTATACTTCAACCAGCTTTATTCAGGATAATCAGTTTTGGCGAGAAGATAGGATTAAAAGTTTTGGCGGGTCTTTTTCGTGGAATCTAAGCTATAAGTTTGTGAAATTTAATAATAGCTTTGGATACTCATTGTTTGATACTACTGAAAAAATGCTGAAGAACGAAATTCGTTCATATAGAATGGGTTTTTCTATTGATTACCAGCAAAAACAGAAAGCCAATTTTATTATAAATTTTGATAGCGTGAAATTGAACTATAGCTGGAATTATAACTTCAAAGAAAAAAGTTATAAGAGTGATTCAATGAGCTTTGGTTTTTCCTTAGCCTTCAATCTGCTTAACCGTTTCAAAGTTGCCTTAGGTTTTAAATCGAGCAACCCCCAGTCCTATTTATATTTTAAGAAAAAAGCCGCCTATTTAGAAGAAACTAAAGTTAATTTTTTCTCTGATATTTTTGGCTCAACAGGCTTGGGCGGTACAGCTAAGCAGCAAGCTGGCCTTTTCAAATTGAGTGAGCTTAGCATGAGTATTCTCCATGATCTTAAGGATTGGCAGGTATCT
>JAUXHF010000363.1 GCA_030621685.1 Spirochaetota bacterium | reverse complement strand
TTGATGCGCTGGCCGCTCGCATCAATGAGTACAGCCTCATACAAAGATCGGTTGAAAGAGCCGATGGGTATCATAAAACTACGTTTCCCGCCTGCTAGCGAATGCTCTACGAAGGTTCGGTAGTAGCCCTCGTCTGCTTCTAGTACCAGTGGGTAGATGTCGTTTTGCATCGTAGAGTTTAAAACAGAAAGTATCTCCTGATTATCCTCGTAGCGTATGTCGCCATCACTGGGGAACTGCGAGCGGCGGCGAACGAGTTTGAGTATTTCATCGCTAGTCATTTTTTATTCAAAGTGTCAACGACAGCATCGCCGAAAGTCTTAGCTTTATCGGCTTCAGGCTTCTTTGTAGCTTCAGGCTTCTTTGTAGCTATAGCTTTCTTTTTAGCTTTCTTTTTAGCTTTCTTTGTAGCTTCAGGCTTCTTTTTGGCTTCAGGTTCTTCCAATTTTTCTATTTCGGCGAATGTTTCAGGTTCGGCGAATGTTTCTATTTCGGCGAAGGGCGAAGCCGGCAGAGCAGAGAGAGTTTTCTCTTCTACTTTCTTTCCATTTTTCAGGAAAATAATCTTAGCGTAACTGCGAGCTTGCCGGGTATGCGTAGCCAGTTTCATTAACTTTGTTATCCCGCCCAGCCAGACATTCATGCCGCCACGGCGGGGCCGAAACGCTAGTTTGCTGTCTTCGTCTTCTTCTATAAATATCAATATTTTAGCCATATCTTTTTCCTTGTATTTTTTATTTTCAAAAACAAAGCAGCCTGTAGAACATACAGGCTGCCATGGTTTACTTTAATGAGTTATGCCGGTTAGCATAGCATCTCTTCTTCTATCTTTCGTAAAGAGATTGAAGTAGGCGTGCGTTGTCATAAAGGCAGATGTTTCGCCCTGCGATTGTTCAAACTTCTTCCCGTTAGGATAGCGCAAAAGATGCCCTACATTTTTCCCTTCTCCGTCCGAAAACTTGCGAGTAACAATGGCAAGGCCACGGTTTTCTTGGAATTCCGAGAGCAGAAAGGCATCGCTTTCTTTCAAAAGATAGTGATACATAATCTTCACAAAGGAGTTACGGTGATGGATGCCGATATGTTTTTGGCCGACAACGTTTTTCTCGGAAGAATAAGAGCTATCAAAACTTCGGTTGGCTTCAATCTCTGAGGCTAGCTGGTCCCAAGATCTTCCTGAAACAAGCAGCGTGAAGGTTTGTGGCCGCATAGCGTTGGTTCGGCTTAAAATAGTCGATACTGCATTTTTTACCTTTTCCACAGTAAGCTC
>JAUXHF010000033.1 GCA_030621685.1 Spirochaetota bacterium | reverse complement strand
CAACGTGTTTTTGATGATGAAGCCCATGTTTCTCTAGAAAGCCTCCATCAGAAAAAACTCATAAAGAAAAAAAATGGTTTTGTCAAAATAACGAATAGAGATAAATTAAGTGCTTTCTCGAAGAAGCTTGTTTTTTCTTCGGATACTGTTTTTTATACGGCTAGCGTTAAAAAACTTATAGATGAAAGTTTAAGTAGCTTCGAAGAGACTAAAACAAAGAAGTAATTCAAGTAACCATTAAATATATTAAGAAAAAACTACGTAAAAGGTGAGGTGTGAAAAATAAATTATGGCTAATATAATTTCAAATATTCTTAAAGTGAAAGATCTTAGAGACCGTATTTTTTTTACGGTTGTAGCTTTGATTATCTATCGATTAGGATCACATATCACTACTCCCGGAATAGATCCACTGGGCTTAGAAGCTCTTATTGAATCTTTGCAAGGCGGCGCCTTAGGCGGATTAATCTCGTATATAGATTTATTTGTTGGTGGGGCTTTTGAGAGGTTTACAATATTTGGGCTTGGGATAATGCCTTATATTTCGGCTTCTATTATCATTCAGATCATGACAACGGCGGTGCCTCATTTAGAGCGTTTGGCGAAAGAGGGCGATCGTGGAAGAAAGAAGATTCAGCAATACATTTACTTTGGAACTGTGCTTATCTCGGTGGTACAATCTTTTCTTATTATCCGCTGGATGTCGCAGCAAGAGGGAGTTGTTTCAGCAGAATTTATTGGACGTCCTGTACTTTTCACAGTTATTGTTGTTATTACGGTTGTTACGGGAACGATGTTTCTAATATGGCTTGGCGAGCAGATTACGCATCGGGGCATTGGAAACGGCATCTCGTTGATTATTTTTGCTGGCATAGCTGCTAGGCTACCCAGCGAATTTCTGAAAACCATCGAGAGCGTGCGTAGCGGAGATTTCAATCCCATAGCTTTTGTACTCTTATTGCTTGTTTTCTTAGCTGTAACTTTTTTTGTAGTCTATCAAGAGCAAGGGCAGCGTAGAATTACGGTGCAGTTTGCTCGGAAGGTTGTTGGCAGGCGTGTGTACGGTGGGCAAAACAGTTATCTGCCGTTTAAAATAAATCCGACAGGTGTCATTCCCATTATTTTCGCCTCGGCTGTTATGCTTTTCCCTGTTCAAATAGCACAGCTTTTTGGAACGAATTATCCTACAGTAGCTACGGTGGCTTCCTATTTCACTCCGGGGAGGCTGGCTTATATAATAATTTTCGCCTTTATGGTTATTGGTTTTGCTTATATATATACGCAAGTGCAATTCAATCCGGTAGAGATAGCAGCCAATCTTAAAAGGCAGGGAGGCTATGTTCCCGGATTTCGCCCCGGCCAGCAAACTCAGGAATATTTGCAGCGTATTTTGATACGCATCACTTTTGCTGGGGCTATCTTTTTAGCGATCGTAGCAGTGTTCCCCGATATTTTACTTAATATAAATGTTTTTAATGGCATGTCGCCCGGATTCGCCTATTTAATGGGTGGCACCTCTTTGCTTATCTTAGTGGCGGTAGCTTTAGATACTATAAAACAAGTAGAAACGCAGCTTTCTATGCGAGAGTATGATGGCTTTCTTTCGCCGAAGAAAAAAAAATAAGTAAGAAGTAGAAATACAGCTATCTATGCAGAGCATGTAACAGCTTTCTTTCGCTGAAGAAGAAAATAAAGTAAGAAGTAGAAACACAGCTATTTATGCAGAGCAATGTAATAGCTTTCTTTCGCCGAAGAAAAAAAAATAAGTAAGAAGTAGAAACACAGCTATCTATGCAGAGCATGTAACAGCATTCTTTCGCTGAAGAAGAAAATAAAGTAAGAATATATTATTCGCATGACAAAAGAAGATGTGATAGAAGTAAGAGGGGCTGTTCTTGAGTGCCTCCCTAATGCTATGTTTAAGGTTCGTTTAGAGAATAACCATGATATACTATGTCATATCTCTGGTAAAATGCGTATGCTTTATATCAAAATATTGAACGGAGATACTGTAAAAGTGCAGCTTTCACCTTATGACCTTAGCCGAGGACGTATTGTGTATCGTGAAAATGTCCGTACAAAAGTGATGATACATAAAAAGTCTAAAAAAACTAATCGGGTTCGGAAATCTAAGAAATAATTTTCTAGCTAAGGGTACTATTTGTTGAAAGTAAGAAGTTCTGTAAAGAAAATATGTAAAAACTGTCGAATTATTCGGCGGCGAGGCGTGGTGCGCGTTATCTGCAAAAACCCAAAGTGTAAGCAGCGACAGAGCTAGGCTGCCTGCAAGTAAATATAGAGTTACTAGAAGCATACCTAATAAAAACATAAAAATTATATTATATATACCGAGATATAAAAAATGGCTAGAATCGCAGGAGTAGACATCCCCAACAAACGCATAGAAGTGGCCTTAACCTACATTTATGGCATAGGCAGGCCTACGGCGGTGAAAATAGCTAAAACCTTAGGCTTAGATGTCAACAAAAAAACAAATGATCTCCAAGAAGCTGATATCATAAAACTCCGAGAATATATTGAAAGCGAGCTGGCCGTTGAAGGCGAAAGACGTGATAAGCTGCGAAATGCCATTCAGCGTCTTATGAGTATTAATTGCTACCGAGGCATGCGTCATCGCCGAGGACTTCCTGTAAGGGGCCAGCGAACGAGTACAAATGCCAGAACACGCAAGGGTCGTGGGAAAACCATTGCTAACAAGAAAATTGCTAAGAAGTAATAATAATTTTTAAGCGTTAAAATAATATTATGGCTACAAGAACTGAAAAAAAAAAGAAAATCAAGAAAAAGCTCTCTAAAGCTGTTGTTCATATCAAGAATACCTTTAATAACACCATTGTAAGTGTCTCGGATATGAGCGGAAATGTTATTGTTTCCGGTTCGGCGGGAAGCTATAAATTCAAAGGAGATCGCAAAAGCACTCGGTATGCTGCCCAAGTGGTAGCCAGCGCTGTGTTTAGTGATGCCTTGAAATATGGCGTGAAAGAAGTAGATATCTACGTTAAAGGCCCCGGTTATGGTCGTGAATCGGCTATTCGGGCTATAGCGGGCAGCGGCGTGCAGATATTAAGCATTCGTGATGTAACCGGAATCCCGCATAATGGTTGCAGGCCTCGGAAAATTAGGAGAATTTAACAGAAGGGAATACTCCTTTTTCTGATTATATTCTCGTTGCTACAAGAGTTAAAGCTCGTTTTTCTTATAATATAAGATACAAAGGAAGAGAAGATCCCTACTAAGACATTATGGCTGAAGTAATACAAACAAAAAATATGGTGGAGCTAAAGCTTGTTAGCGATTTCAAGCGACCGAAGTTTCCTCAACATAAGGTTTTAAGTGAAGAAAAAAACATCATGGAGTTTTCTGCTGCTCCCTACGAACGTGGTTTTGCGCAGACGGTAGGAAATTCTTTACGGCGTACGTTGCTATCGGGGCTTCACAGTTATGCTATAATTGCTGTCCGCTTCGATAAAATTTCAAATGAATATGAAAACATTGTGGGCGTGTACGAGGACACTACAGAAATTTGTGTGAACTTGCGGAAAACGGCTCTTTATATAAAGGGAGAAAGCCTTAGCAGTAAAGTTTTGC
This sequence comes from Spirochaetota bacterium, assembly GCA_030621685.1. Classification (GTDB taxonomy): domain Bacteria; phylum Spirochaetota; class UBA12135; order COTS27; family COTS27; genus JAUXHF01. The sequence goes on along the minus strand of JAUXHF010000033.1, from coordinate 7,828 downwards.
ATTTTGATATTAAAGGCGAAACTGTGTTTACGGCAGCAGAATTTGCTCGTGATAATACTATTTCTGTGGGCAATCCTGAGCATGTTATTTTCCATGCCAATAGCGAATCCGATTTCGGTTTTGACGTGCAAATTAACTTTGGACGAGGCTATGTTCCCAGTGAAGTTATCGAAAAAAACATTGAGGTCCGTAACACGATAGCGCTGAATGCCGATTACTCTCCGGTGCTTAATGTTGCTTTTGAGGTGGAGCCTATGACTATGGGCAATCGTAATGATTTTGAGAAGTTGAAAATACTTATTCAGACCAATGGCGTGCTTAGCCCGGTGGAAGCCATGCGAAAAGCCGCACAGATATTAAAAGAATGTTTTCTTACTTTTTCTGATATGGAAATAGAGATTCCGCTTACCACGGCCATCGATACCAAAAGCCTTGGGGTGAAATCTCAACGTGATACTATTTACCATTACTCTGTATATAGTTTGTCCTGTCTTATACCCACTCATTACTTCTTTAAAATAAATAATATTATGGAGATAGGCGAAATTGTTACCATGAGCGAAGATGATCTACGCGCCAAGAAAAAGTTTAGTGACCTTATTCTTGAAGATATAAAAAATAACTTAAAGGAAAAATGGCTTACTTTGAACATGAAGGGTGTCAATTATATCCAAGACCAAGTGTAGTGTTTTTTGGATAGCTAGAGAAAAAATGAGGCACGCATATAAACATAAAAAAATGGGCAAGGATGCAAAGCATAGAAAAGCTTTGCTCCGCAACCTATCGCTTTCTTTTTTAAATAGAGAGAGTATTCGAACTACCGAGGCTAAGGCCAAACAGCTTAAGCCTTTTATTGAAAAGATAATTACGAGAGCGCGAGTGGACTCGCTGGCTAATCGCCGTCTAGTTTATCGGAATATTCGTAATACTAAAACTTTGAAGAAACTCTTTGAGGATGTTGCTAAACGTTTTATAGGACGTGCTGGCGGCTATACAAGGATTATCAAGTTAGGCATGCGTAAAGGCGATGCCAGTAAAGAATGTCTTATGAAACTTGTTGTTATGGCGGCTCCTTCGGAAGCCTCTGAAAAAGACACAAGCAAAAAAGAAAAAGATATACAAAAAGTAAACAATAAACAACGTGAACAACAGCGGGCTTAGTTTTTTCTATGCTCCATCCCTCCCCACTTCCTTGATAGTCTTCTGCTAGTAGAACAATTGCCTTGTTTTTTATATTTACTTTTCTTGAAAAGTATGCTCGAGAGGAATATAAAAAAATTCAAAAATCAGCTCCTAAAAAATCGTGAGCGAATATTGTTGCAGCTAGATTTTGATAGGCAACAAATACAAGACTTCTATAAAAAAGATATTGGCGACATGGTTGACCATGCCTTTACCGAGTACGAAAAGGCACGTACTCTTCAAATGGCTGAACAAGGAAAAATATCCTTGGTGGCTATCGATGAAGCCCTGGTTCGTTTTGAAAAAGGTGCCTATGGCCAATGTCAAGTTTGCGGAGAACCCCTTAGGCTAAAAAGACTACATGCTCTTCCTTGGGCCAATACCTGTGTGAATCCCTCTCTTTGTAAGAATAAGAGGAAACAAAAAACCAAAACCAAAACCTTACGTTAAGAAATTCTTGTGGTCTCTTGTTCCAAGCTAACGTTATTGGCTAACGTTACTGGTTTGGAAGCTCATTTTTTAGAGTTAATTTTAAGGCCAGCATAGAAATATTTTAAGTTTAGATCTAAGCTTAAACATCCCATGACTAAAAAGGCTTTAGCAGATACAATCTCGCCCTTTCAATATTGCCTAGTTATTGTTAAACAGGCTCTGCCGTACCCTATTACCTATATCACACGTCACGGCGTGGCTGATGTAGCTGGAGGCAGCCAGCTTGAAAATTTAATGTATCGGCGTGTGCAAGTGCAATTGAGGAACAAGCCTGTAATAGGTTTTGTTATCGAGCAGTTTACAGAGCCTACTGCCGAAATACGAGACCTTCAGCGAAGAAACATTGTGTTTAAAGAAATTCAGGCGCTTATCGATGAAAAACCATTGTTAAGTGATACCAATAAGAATTTTGCTAAGTGGCTTATTCGTTATTACTTTGCCGAGCCCTTTGAAGTCTATTCGCCTTTTTTTACTTTTTCTGCCAAAACCATAGCCATGCAGCAGGCTTGGGCTTTGAAAGAAAAACAGGAGAAAGAAATTCAAAAAGATACAGGTCCTAGGTCATTGCCATTGCCTATAGCCTTGAATGATGAGCAGGAAAAGGCCGTAGCAAGCGTAGAAAAGCAGAGTAAGCATTTTTCTATGTTTCTTCTGCATGGCGTTACCGGTAGTGGCAAAAGCTATGTTTATGTAAAACTAGCCCTGCAAGCAAAACAAAGGAGGCAAGTCAGCCTCATTTTAGTCCCAGAAATATCCTTAGTATTTCAAATGAAAGCACTTTTCTTGAAGTATTTTGCCGAGCATGAAATTGCTTTACTGCATAGCATGGTAGCAGGGAAACAGCGTTATCTTACGCAAAAAAAAATTCAAGAAGGAAAAATAGCTGTGCTTATAGGCACACGTTCTGCTTTATTTGCCAGCCACCTGGATGCTTTGGGAATTATTATTGTAGATGAGGAACATGAAAGCGCGTATAAGAATTCATCAGCTCCCCGTTATCATGTGCGCCATGCTGCTCAGCATTTGGCTAAACTGCATGCCATCCCCTTGGTGCTAGCCAGCGCTACGCCATCATTTGAGAGCTACTATTGGGCGAAGCGGGATATCATCAAAAAACTGCCCTTAACCAAGACTTTCTCTAAGGTGCAAGCGCCGAAGATAGCTATTTTGCAAAGAAAACCTAGCAGCCGGTTGAATGAGAAATCTAGCCTTAACGAAAAAGAAAATTATAAAGCACTTTCTCGGCACACGCAGAGAGCTTTGCTAGCTACGCTAGAAGCAGGAAAACAGGCCTTAGTTTTTCTCAATAAGCGAGGCTTCTCGTCCTTGGTAAGCTGCGAAGTTTGTGGTTTTCATCCTTGTTGCCCTAGCTGCGATCTCTCGCTTACGTATCATAAGCAGCGCGGAATTATGCTTTGTCATTATTGTGGTTTCAATCAAAAATATACTGGGGAATGCTTTGAATGTGGAAGACAAGAGCTATCTTTTAAAAGAATGGGCACGGAAAGAACACTTGAAAAACTTGAGAGTTTGTTTCCCCAATATCAGGTGGCACGTTTCGATTCGGATGCGCTTAAGACCTCTAATAAAATAGACAAGCTCCTTCAGGCTTTCGCTAAGAAAGAAGTTCAGATGCTTGTGGGGACGCAGATGATGGCCAAGGGGCATGACTTCGAAAATGTGAAGTTGATGGTAATTTTGTCTCCGGAGAATATGCTGGCGCTGCCAGACTTCCGTTCAAAAGAACGTGTATTTGCTGCTCTTGTCCAATCTGCTGGACGTGTGGGTCGCCGCGATGAATCTGGCGAGGTGCTTATTGAGACGGCTTTACTAAATGATAGGGTACTGGCGCTAGCGGCTACGGGGCAGCATGAGCTTTTTTACTCTGAGCAATTGAAAGAACGCAAAAACCTTTTTTATCCGCCCTTCTCGAAGATGATTAACTTTGTTTTTCGAGGTAAAAATAAGACCGAGAGCTTTAAGGCGGCTAGGCTATTTCAAGAAAGATTAAAAAAATCTTTTCATCATGTTACTAAAACTGAAGCTGATAAAGCTAGGAAAGATGGAGGAAATCAAAGGCATGCGAGCCTGCCTTTGAAGCCTGCGCCTGCAACAAAGGCACAAATTCTCGGGCCGACAGAATGCCTACTTTTTCGTTTGAAAGATTATTATCGCTATCATGTTTTAGTTAAAACAAATGCGATAGGGTCTACTTGGCTTAGCATTGCTAAGCTGCTTCGGGAAAGTCCTGGGGGCATTGCTGGCTATTCTAAAACGGCGGTTTATATGGAAATAGATGTTGATCCGGTAGATCTTTTTTAAGCATTTATTTTGCGGAACAAAGTGCTGGGGCAATTTGTTATTTTAGTGCTTGGCTTAGAATTCTAGCAGGCCGAGTTTTTTTAGGTGACATGCAAAGCCTTTATTTATGGCAAGTCCAAATGATCTTACTTAAGGCGAGGGTACTCTTTGCAACACTTCTTGAATATAGGCATCATTGGATATATTATTAGCATCGGCTTCGTAATTCAGCTTAATGCGATGGCGCAAAATCATGGAACAAGTTTTAACAATATCCTGTTTTTCAATATAGTTCCGCCGTTCTAAAAAAGCTGATGTTTTGGCCGCACGAATGAGGTGTTGCGTAGCACGAACAGATGCCCCAGATTCTACATACTGCGAGCTAAGCTCTAAACTATCTTCTTCTTTAGGACGTGTTGAACGTACAAGGCGTACTATCCACTCGATAGCCTCTGGGGAGGCTTTTACTTGCTGGCATTTAGCAAGGGTATCCAAATATTGTTTCTTGGTAAAAATTTTTTTAATTTTCTGGATGGAAAGAGCCGCGTTCATTACGGCAATTTTTATTTCCTCGTCATACTTCGGATATTGAATATTTATCATAGACATAAACCTATCCAGCTCGGCTTCGGGCAGCTCATACGTGCCTTTTTGTTCTAAGGGGTTTTGGGTGGCTAAGACCAAGAAGGGTTCTTCAAGTTTATAGGTTTTCCCCATAACCGTAATATTTTTCTCCTCCATAGCCTCTAAAAGTGCTGCCTGCGTTTTAGCCGGAGAGCGGTTTATCTCATCGGCAAGTAGAATTTGTGTGAACAGCGGACCCTGAATGAATTTCAGCGTTTTTCCGTGTTTTTTCTCCTCTATCATTTCATAGCCAATTAAATCTGCAGGCATAAGGTCGGGGGTAAATTGGATTCTGTTGTAGCGAAGATCGAATATTTTTGAGAGACTGCGTACCATCAGAGTTTTTGCCAATCCGGGCAAGCCATTAAGCAAGATATGCCCGCCACTAAGAATACTAATGATTATTTCAGTAATAGTTTCATCTTGGCCAATAATGACTTTTCCAATCTCATTTTTAATGCGTGTAAAGGTTTCTTCAGGCTCGGCTGGACGCTTCGTTTTTGAATAGCTTTGTTTGGCATTTGCATTTGTTTTTTTCATAGGCATTTCTTAGTTTGTTAGAGTAATTTTTATTAGGCTTACGTTTTTAGTACAGATATCTGAATAGAAAGAATTTTGAGCATGGTTTTTGCTAGGATTGAAATATGTAGGCGCATACGTATTTAGCAGAATCAGCTATAAATAACTTAGTAAAATTACCTATAAACAACTGTATCTTGTCTCTAGTATCTTGTCTCTATGTTTCTACACCTTAACTTAATATAGGTAGAAAATAGGCAGAAAGATAAGAATTTTTTTAAATTCATAGATAAAGCTTCTTACAAACAAAATATACAGATATTGATTACCATGCCTTAAGCGCAGGATATGAGCTAACATAGATTAAATTTAAAGTAAATTTTTGTTAGTAGAGCCAAGTTTTTTTAGCAAATCTTTTATATTTGTGGGGCTATTTTTTGCCCCTATGTAGATGAGGTCGTTTTCGACAAAAACTTCTATATTCTCAACACCATTAAGAATAAGAATTTTTTCTTTATTTTTATTATTTTTTGATTTAGCTAATCTATAATGAACGCCCTTACTGGAGAAAGCTATAGTTTTGGCAAGAAGCACATTGCCATTTTCATCAGCTTGTTCAAGGCTAACAAGAGATGAAGTAGAGCCCATATCTTCCCAAGCAAAATTTCCTCCGATGGCCAGAACGGGCTTTAACTTCTCAACTATGGAATAATCGAAAGATTTTCTTTGAAGTTTCTGGAAGGCTTTGATGGCTTTTTCAATTTTCCCGGCCTTTTCATAGGCTAAATACTCTTGTATGGTATGAAAGTGTTCTGGGGCATGTTTTTCAAAACTCTGAAGCAAGGGTTTTTTTTGCATAAAAAATGTTCCAGAATTCCATAGGAATTTGCCGCTCTTTAAAAAAGCCTTGGCTTTTTTTTCTGAGGGTTTTTCGCAGAATCGTTTTATTTTTGTAGCTTTATTTTCTTGCAAGCAGGTGGCAAGAGCGCTGGAGTTTTCGAATTCTAAGTACCCATATTTTGTTGAAGGTCTAGAACACCGTATCCCAATAAGCACAAGGTTTTTGCTCTCTTGGGCAGCTGAGATAGCGGCGTTAAGAGATTGGAGATAGGCCTGAGTATCATTGATGTAATGATCGGAAGGCGTGAAAAAAAGCACTTCATCATCGGCAGCCTTAAGCTTCATGGCAGCTAGCAAAATGCAAGCTGCCGTATCGGCAACATAAGGCTCGTAAAACACATTTCTGATGCAGCGTTTTAGCAGCCTTTTTTCTAAGTATGCTTTGTAGTCGCTAGAGGTGCTAATGTAAATATCTTTTGGAGCTACTAGCTTTTCTAATTTTTGAAGAGTGGCCGTGAGCAAAGAAATTCTTTTTCCATCCTTTGGATGTTTAAGAAGTGGCAGAAATTGCTTTGGTAGAGCTTTCCTGCTAAGGGGCCAGAGACGCTCGCCGTTTCCTCCGGCCATAACTATAGCTTTCATCGATAATTTTGCAGATTATAGCTGTAATAGTGCAAGCCTAAACATGAAGCAAATATTGAATGCTATATAAATCAGCTAGAATGGGGAATTGTATGGAGGTTACCGTTACGTTAAAGGCTTGAGGCTTGCGTGGTTTAGAATTTAAATAATGCTAAGCTATGCAGTAAAAAATTTATGATTATTAGAATTTTACTAACTATTTTCACAAAATATTTCGAGTTTATTTACAATTTGTTAGCAACTATAGCAGGAAACAGGGAAAATAAGCAAAAAAATAGGCAAAGAAATAAGTTTAAAAGAAAAACTAATCATTTTTTTCATGAAAAAACAATATTTAATAAGATACTTTGTCAATCGTATTAAAATTATACTATAATACTATAAAATTATGTCATTTAAAAACCATTTTATTTTGATGGGGAGAAGAAAACAATGATAAAAAACAAATTAATTCAAAAGTTACTTATAGCTACAGTAGCTCTTTTTCTAGTAAGTTCTTGCGGAAGTGAGATGGCTGAAGTTGAATCTACACTGTCGACAGTACAGGGAAGAGATAGTTTAAACTGCGGCGTTTCTACTGGTCTGGAAGGCTTTTCAGCGCAAAACACATCTGGAGAATGGCTCGGCTTCGACGTTGATGTCTGTAGGGGTGTTGCTGCTGCAGTATTAGGTGATGCTTCAAAAGTAAACTTTATTCCGCTTACAGCCAAAGAAAGATTCACAGCCTTAAGCTCAGGAGAGATAGATATGCTCTCTAGAAACACAACGTGGACAACTACAAGAGATAGTAGCCTAGGGCTCAACTTTGCTGGTATAAACTACTATGATGGCCAAGGCTTCATGGTGAAAACCTCTTTGGGCGCAAAAGGACCTACCGATTTAGGTGGTGCTGATGTTTGTGTGCAAGCTGGCACGACCACTGAACTGAACGTAGCAGACTTTTTTCGTAAAAACAATCTGCAATATAATCTTATTGGTTTAGATACATCTGACCAATCGTTGGCTGGTTTTGAATCGGGTCGTTGTGATGTACTTACTTCTGACCGTTCGCAGCTTTCAGCGCTTCGTACGAAAATGGCTGATCCAAGTTCAGCTGTTATTCTTGATGGGGTTATCTCGAAAGAGCCTCTTGGACCAGTGGTACGCCAAGGTGATGATCAATGGTTTAATATTGTTAAATGGTCGCTTTATGCTTTCATTACGGCTGAAGAATATGGCATCACATCTA
>JAUXHF010000184.1 GCA_030621685.1 Spirochaetota bacterium | reverse complement strand
TGAAGTCGTTTCTCAGCTGATTAGGCTAGGGAAAGAAGCTAAAACAAGTGGTGAAAAGAGTGTAATAACTATTTTCTTTTCCGATATTAAAAATTTTACTGAAATTACAGAAAAAACTGATTCGGAAAAACTGGTCCTGCAACTTAGGCATTATTTAAGTGTTTTTTCTAAAGTGATAGCAGATAAAGAAGGTACTTTAGATAAATATATAGGTGATTCTATTATGGCTTTTTGGGGTGCACCGTTACCGGTGGAAAATCATGAGATGAAAGCTTGTGCTACAGCTCTATATTTCCAAGAGCAGCTTTTAGAAATGAATAAGAATTTCATTCGTAAAGGGCTTTTCCCCATGGAAACAAGAATAGGCATTAATACGGGCGATGCCATTGTAGGAAACATTGGCTCTGATGCAAGGTTGAACTACACGGCTATAGGTGATAACGTAAACGTTGCCAGCCGTCTTGAGGCTATGAATAAAATATATGAAACAAATATTCTCATCTCTGAAAAAACCTATTTTGGTGCAAAGGACGGTATAGAAGCACGGTTTATTGATAGCGTAGCCGTAAAAGGCAAGGTGAAAGGTCTAAAAGTGTACGAAGTTCTCGGTAGAAAAGACTCGCTCTCTCATGATGCCCTTGCTTTTTATCAGGATTATAGTGAAGCCTTAGCCTTGTATTTTGATATGAAGTGGAGCAAGGCAATAAAAACCCTTAAAATGATTTTATTAAAAAACCGTAATGATGGCCCAGCTAAACTACTTCTTAATCGCTGCCAATATTATTATCAGAATCCTCCCAAAGAAGAATGGGATAGGATTTTTCGTTTGACTACAAAATAAATAATTTTTTAAATAAATTTGGCTAAGCCGCTGTAAAGAGGCATGTAGCTGGAAAATGCTGCTTGCCGGACTCTATTCTATTGAGTAAAATCGTATGCTAAAAAAAACATTGGCTGGTCCTGTTATTGGTATTGTTGGGGGAATCGGGCCTTATGCGGGACTCGATTTTAATGAGAAAATTTTTAAGAATACTGTGGCTGGCAGTGACCAAGAACATCTTAGAACCATTCTCATAAGTTTTTCAGTGGACATTGTTGATAGAACCGAACATCTGTTAGATCCCAAAAATGTAGAAAGCCCTGCCTTGGCTATAACTGAGATTCTAGCGAAGCTTGAATCTATAGGAGCTGTGATAGCAGGCATTCCTTGTAATACGGCGCATGCTCCATTAATTTTCTCAGCCATCAAAGAGCAGCTGGTTAAAAAGAACATAAAAATAGAGTTGCTAAACATGATTGAGGAGACTTTCTTAGAAATCCAAAAGCTTAAGTTTAAGAAGGTAGGCTTGCTTGCAACCTTAGGAACGTATTTCAGTGATGTTTATAGAATGACGGCGAAAGCCAGTAATCAACCGATTGAAATACTTTATCCACAGCAAGATGCTAAGAAAAGCATTCATGCCAGTATTTATCATGAGCAGTTTGGAATTAAAGCGAAAAGCAACCCGGTCACAAAAATAGCTACCGATATTCTTCTCAAAGAAAGCGAGAAACTTATAGCGGAAGGGGCAGAAGCTATAATTATGGGCTGCACTGAAATGCCGCTTGCTCTTGGCGATAAGCGTATTGGTGTGCCTATGATAGATCCTACTGAAGTTTTGGCTCGTTCATGTATCCAAAAAGTGGCGCCAGAAAAACTGCTGGCAAAGTAAGCGGGAACGAGAGAATGGGCTTCCCGTCAGCGCAAGGAACGAGAATGAGCTTCCCGTCAGCGCAAGGAACGAGTAGAGAATGAGCTTCCCGTCAGCGCAGGGAACGAGGATGAGCTTCCCCTCAGCGCAGGAACGAGAGAATGAGCTTCCGCCAGCGCAGGAACAAGAATGAGCTTCCGTCAGCGCAGGAACAAGAATGAGCTTCCTACAGTATTTTATAAAAGCGTCTTTTCCCTACTTTAATTTGTAAGGATTGCCCGGGTTTCAGTAGCTGTTTTTCATCGGCTACAGGCTGTGAATTTATTTTCACAGCCTTAGCATGGATAAGACGGCGAATTTCACTTTTACTACTAAAATCCTTAGTGTTCATAAGGACATCAAGAAGCGTTGTTTCAGCTTCTAAGCTAATACTTGGAGTGTCTAGAGGCATTTCTCGCTTAGAGAAAATTCTGATAAACTGTTCTTCGGCAAGGCTAGCGGCCTTGGGATGATGAAGCATGCTTACAATATTTTTGGCTAAGCTTATCTTTAGCGTTCGTGGGTTTTCTCCTTGTTCTAAGGCAAGTTGCATGTCTTTAATTTTAGCCATTGGAAAATTGCTGAGCAGCTGGCAATAGCGTAAGATAAGCGAATCAGGGAGAGACATAATTTTGCCAAACATATTATTTGGCTCATCAAAAACTCCAACGTAATTACCTAAAGACTTTGACATTTTGTTTACGCCATCTAGGCCCTCTAAAAGAGGCATGGTAATAATTACTTCGCTAGGCATAGCATAGGCTTTCATCAGTTCTCTGGCGAAGAGCAGGTTAAAGGTTTGGTCGCTGCCACCTAGTTCCACGTCGGCTTTCATCATGACCGAATCGAAACCTTGCAAAATAGGATAGAAAAATTCACTTAAACTAATGGGTTTTCCAGCCTTGTAGCGTTTCATAAAATCATCGCGTTCAATAATTCTAGCTACGGTAACCTTCCCGGCCATTTCTAGGGCATCCCTAAGCGATAGCGGGTTACTCCAGTGGCTATTAAACTGAATACTTGTTTGCTGAGGGTTTAATATTTTATATATTTGTTTTTGGTAAGTCTTGGCATTTTCTGAAATTTGCTGCCTAGAAAGCGCAGGACGAGTTTTGGAGCGGCCGCTAGGGTCGCCTATGGTGGCAGTGAAATCTCCTATAAGAAAGCGGATGTCGTGGCCTAAATCTTGAAAGTCGCGTAGTTTTTTAAGCACGACAACATGCCCTAAGTGAATATCGGCTGCGGAGGGGTCGGCGCCTAATTTCACGATTAAGGGTTTTCCTGTTTTTAGCTTTGCTCTAAGCTCTTCTTCATGAATGAGAGAATCTACACCACGGCGAATTATTTGTAGTGATCTGGTTACTTCCTTTTCTGTCATGGGCTAATAACCTGTATAAGATTTACGCTTGGCCATTCGAAAAACTTTCTAAAAGCTGCTCAATAAAGTATATTTGGTAAGCAGTTTATTGGTCTTGGGGATCTAAGGCAGCTTTAATGAAGGCGTTGATATCGCCATCTAAAACGTTTTGTAAGGCAGAAGTTTGCATCTTGGTTCTATGGTCTTTGACCATTTGATAAGGGTGGAAAATATAGGAACGGATTTGAGATCCCCATTCAATTTTCTTCTTAGTTTTCTGCTGGTTTTTGAGTTGTGATTTTTTTTCAGCAAGGCTTTTTTCATAGAGCCTTGCTTTAAGCAGTTTCATGGCACGTTCTTTATTTTGAAATTGGCTGCGTTCTGCTTGGCAGGAAACGGCGATGCTTGAAGCGAGGTGGGTAATACGGACGGCAGAATCGGTAGTATTGACATGTTGTCCGCCGGCGCCGCTGGCGCGGTAAGTATCTATTCTGATATCGCTTGCTTTTATGCTTATTCCAATATCGTGTTTTATATCGGCGGTAATGGCGATAGAAGCAAAGGATGTATGTCTGCGTTTAGCGGAATCGAAAGGAGATATACGCACCAGCCGATGAACGCCAGCCTCGTTCTTCAGTTCTCCGTATACAAATTTACCTTCAATGAGAGCCTCTGCGGATTTTATCCCCGATTCCTCGCCACTGATTGCATTGATAGGGCGGAAATTGAAATTTCGGCGCTCGGCCCATCTTTGATACATTCGGTAGAGCAGCCCTGCCCAATCGCAGGCTTCTCTACCGCCGGCGCCGGCATTAATGCTTATATAGGCATGCAGGGCATCGTTAGCATTAAACAGTCTTTCATGCTCTACTTGCTGAAATTGTTTCTCTAAGGCGAGTAGCTGGCTTTCTATGGCATGGCTATACTCATCATCTAAGCTGCTTTCATGTTGCCCTAGTTCTAGTAATTCTATAAGATGCATGCTGGCTTGTTGCAATTTTTTCCAAGGCAGAATTTGCATTTCGAGTTGTTTTATTTTCTTTAAGAGGGGAGTGAGGACTTTGATGTTTGAGGCTATAGCCGTATCCAGCTGTTTTACTTTCATGGCTGCTAAGGCCTGTTCTTTTTCTTGAGTAGACTTTAATCCAAGAAAGCGCTGTACTTTAGTTTGTAAGAGTTGTAAGCGTTCTTTTGAATTTTCGTAATTTTCGTTCATAGCAAGAATATTTTTTAAAATTCTTCTTTTTAAATTCCTGTTGACCAATAATTCTTCTCAACTTATGGTTTCCTGAATCATCATCTATC
>JAUXHF010000152.1 GCA_030621685.1 Spirochaetota bacterium | reverse complement strand
TGAAAAACAAGCTGCTAAACTGAAAAATATGCTTAAAAAAACAAATATGCCGCTCTTTCCTGAAAATTCCTTGAACTACCCAGCAGCTTAGCTTCACAGCCATGATTCTCCCTCTCCCTCTCCCGAAAAACTCTCCCGAAAAATTGTTTGCCTACCTCGTTCTGCTAACAGAAGAGAGAATTTCCACTCTTGAAAAACAAGCTGCTAAACTGAAAAATATGCTTAAAAAAACAAATATGCCGCTCTTTCCTGAAAAATTCCTTGAACTACCCAGCAGCTTAGTTTCACAGCGATGGCTATCGCCTCCCGAAAAACAACAGGCAGAAGAACAAACTGAAAATAAGAGCCTGCATGCCCTAGAATTAATATTCACCGCCAAAGTTTCTAATGGGACAGTTGAAGCAGCCGAGGTCTCTTGGCGTGCCTTTTTGGCAGAATCTCTGGAAAACTCTGCCATCGATTTTTACTTGCGCCTGCAAGAAAGCAATAAGCCAGCTAGCCCCAAAAAAGGCCTGCTTGCCGATATGGATGGCACCTTAGTGGAAAATGAAACCCTTAACGATTTAGCCCACTTTGTAGGCAAAGGCGATGCCGTTAGCAAAATTACTCGCCTTGCTATGGATGGGAAACTAGATTTCAAAGAAGCCTTAGCAAGGCGAGTACGCTTGCTTCGCAACACGCCCCTTCAGTCCTTTTTGCAAATAGAATCGCAGCTACGCTATACTCCGGGCGTGAAAAAGCTTTTTCGTTTCTTAAAGAGAAAAAACATAGCAACAGCCCTTATCAGCGGCGGATTTAAGCCATTAACCACGGCTGTGCAGCAGGAACTCGATATAGATTTTGAATTTTCAAACAATTTTGCCATAGAAAAAGGCCATCTTACAGGGGAGCTTGTAGCGCCCATAATAACGCCTCAAGAGAAAAAAAAAATTGTAACCCAATTTGCTCGTTCTTGCCACATAGATTTAGCACAGCTCGCATATATAGGCGATGGCGCTAACGACCTCTTAGCCATCTCTAGTGTTGGCCTAGGGGTATTATATAATCCTGGGACAAACCTTCAGCATAACTGCCCGCATGTACTAAGGCATGTAAAAGATTTACGGGCCCTGCTCTACATGCAAGGAATAACAGGCTTTTCTGCTACTCCTTCAGCAAATAACGCTTAAAACAGACAGAGACGGTTTTAATAAGCTCATGTTTTGCTCGTATTTCTTGTAGTAACTTGCTCTTTTTGAATTTTAACGAAAAAATAACAAAAAAAATTCACTTGTTCGGCTTTTTTTCATGTATGTGTTTTTGTAGATGAAAATATTTTTTGTTTTCGAAATTTTTTAAGTTTTCTTCCGATACTATGATACGTTGAAAAAAATTCAAATATTCAAAAAATCTATACATGTTTTGTAATGTATAGTATGATTATTTACATTTTTTTTAAAACAAATACTGTTCAGTTGTTATCTTTACAAAGTAATAACTGTATGCGAAATAAAAAAAATTACGGAAAGTTTACTACAGAAAGTTTACATTTGTTTATAGGTTATCTGCCCACCCGATGGCATAAAGTTAGAGCAAAAAACAAACTACTTTCATGGCATGTTGTCTCTTTATATTCCAACGTTATAAAAAGACATATTTTACTAGCCTAAAGTATTTTGATATTTAAATTTCAGTGAAACAAAAAGAAAAATAAGCAATATAGGTAATTTACTATGGACGTTACTATGAAGAAAGTAGTTAGCTGGACGAAAGCTATCTTAACAATGACCACGTTACTAAGCATGTCTTTTTATGGACAGCTTTTGGCACAAGATACTGGTGAAGCAACAACTGCCCAAGGAGATGCTGGCGCCGCAGAAGAGGGCGGATTTCGTGAAAGGCTTATAGAATTTGATGCCCTTGCCAACCCAGAAGGAACGAATAGTTTTTTTCGAAATGAAAACTGGCAAGTTCGATTAAACTCCTCATCGGATTATATCTTAAATCGCAAGCTTACCTTTGCAAAAAATGCTAGCAACAAACAAGGGAAAAAACTTATGGGAGTGCGTGTCAACTTTCCTAATTTGCCAGTAAGTTCTTATGCCACGCTTAAGCCTCCTTTGCCATTTAATTTTTATCAATTTAACAGTAACGAGGATGCCCCCGCGCTAGGGCTGCTCACGAATGTTGGCGTTGTTCGTAGTGTTGTCTCGCGCGTAGCCGGGCGGAATTATCCCTATTCTTATTTTTTAAACCTAGGCAAAAACAATGGCGAAAAACTCTTTTTCTCTATGGGCAACCTGCTCTTCCTTGGCTGGAAAGAACTTCGCTGGGATAACCCTTACTACATTGAGGATTTGCGCGACAGGGATTTTGTGGTCTCTCCCCTTTATCCCCGTGTGATTCCTTCTGTAAGGCTTAATTCTATTCAATTTTATCGAAATGGCAATTCCCCAACCGCCGGCGATTTTGTCAGCTACGTTGAATGGGTTGATCTTATTTTTGACAAAGCCTTTTCGGATACCGAATTGGATGAATTAAAAGCTCAAGATGACTATGTAGATGATGATGCCATTTGGAATATCTACAGCGGCGAGCTTGCAAGAGCCGAAACTTTATTATTTCAAGAACGTGTGAAGAATTTTGAATATCTTGAAAAACTTGAACGAGAAAAGATGAACTTGCCCACTGGCAATACGAGTGCGGGTGAGTGAGCGTGAGAGTAAGCCTCAGCGTAATTCCCAAATTCCCAGTAAGCAAAAAGTTGCTTACAAAAGCAGCTAGCTGCCTAGGCCTCGTGTAACCAGGCCTTCTTCAAAACTAAGAGAAAAGATAGGCTGAACAAGCAAGCCGGTCAGGTCAAGCAGGAAAACATGCCTTTCATTTTCGCTTCCCGCTTCCCGTTTCCCGCTTCCCGTTTCCCTATTCTTCGTATTTGAAAAATAGGCTCAGGATCAGGCTCTAAGCTAAGCTAAGCTCCTTCAATATCTATGAATGCAAAGTTGCTGATAGCTCTGCGCTTTCTGAAACCACGGGGACGCAAAAGAACAATTGCCTCACTGGTTACCTTGCTCTCCATAGCCGGAGTCAGCCTTGGTTTGCTGGTGCCAATTGTTGTAATATCAGTGATGTCCGGATTTCAAAACGAAATTAAAACTAAGATATTAAGCTTAAAGGGCCATGTTACCGTAGCCTCGACTTCATCACAAAATATTAAAAATTATGATGAAGTCATCAAATTTATTCAGAGCCAACCAGATGTTGTTTCTGCCTCTCCTTACATTGAGATTCAAGGACTCGTGCGGTTTTACAATCGCTATCAACCGGTGATTATCCGAGCTGTTAGCAGTTCTGCTTTCACCAAAGATAAAGACCTAGACAACCTTGTTCAGATACAAAGCGGCGAAAAAGATCTTTCGCAGAAATATTTTGCCTTAGTGGGCAGCCAGCTGGCCGACCAGAATTACCTTGGGGTAGATGACCGCATTTCTATTTTAATTGCCGATCAAACCGTATTCACCAGTAGCACGCAAACAAAATCCATCTCGGCGCAAATAAAAGGTGTTTTCAAAACAGGCTTTCAAGAATTCGATTCCGGCTTCATTTACCTTTCTCTTTCAACTCTGCAAGCTTCTTTTAATAACGAGGATAGCGTGCGGGCCATCGACGTGAAAATGAGCGATGTTTTCAATATCAATCCTATTCGTGAAACACTGATAAAAAAATATGGCGACCGCTATCAAATATTCACTTGGCAAGAGTCCAATCAAAATCTTTTTAACGCGCTTTCCATCGAAAAGGCCGTGATGTACCTCATTATGTCTTTTATTTTGCTGGTTGCCATATTCAATGTTACCAGCGCCCAGCTCATTCTCATTATTGAGCGCAAGAAAGAAATTGGCGTCCTTAAAACTATTGGCATGAAGCCTTGGCATATCTGCCAAATATTCTTATTACAAGGCTTGGCTGTTACCTTAAGCGGCTCCATAATTGGCGCTACCTTGGGGTATTTCATTTCCTTAGATGTTGGCCTCTTCATATCCTTTCTTGAGGCTGGCATTAATATAGGCATAGATTCCTTAAACTTCATGAAATCTCTTTTCAGCCAAACTCAGCCATGGCCTGCTTTTAGTTTGTTTCCAAAAAACATTTACTACATTGATAGCATTCCTTCAGATCCCAATATTTCCCGCTCCTTCCTCTTCGTTATTTTTGCTCTTTGTTTAGCTCTTGTAAGCGGCTTATTCCCTGCTCTTCGTGCTGCCTCGCTTCGCCCCTTAGATGTCATGCGTTATGAATAAATACTCATTTTAATTTATTTTAAGCAAGCCATGTTCAGAAAAAAAAACCTACGTTCTAAGCCAGCATCAGAAATTGATACCGTTGCTAAACTTACCATGGTGACGAAGTCTTATACCATAACGAAAAAAAAAATTGTAATATTAGATCAGCTAAACATAACATTTAAAGAATCGAAAGTCTATGTGATCATTGGGGCAAGTGGCTCTGGGAAATCTACTTTGCTCAATATTATTGGCGGGTTAGATACCTGTTCGCATGGCGAGGTTGAGCTTTGTGGCATGAACATCACTCGTGCTAGCGAGAGCCAGTTAGCTCTGCTACGTGCGCGTAAGGTGGGTTTCATTTTTCAGCAGCATTGTCTTATTAATGAACTTAGCCTTCTAGAAAACATTCTTCTGCCCAGTTATATTTATAAATTCACCCGTAACGGAGCCTTAAGCCATGCTCAAGATCTTCTGCAGGCTATTGGGCTTGAAGATCGTCAAGACCATTTGGTAGGCGAGCTTTCTGGCGGAGAAATGCAGCGTGCTGCCATTGCTCGAGCGCTCATTAATAGGCCCAAAGTGGTTCTTGCCGATGAACCCACTGGCGACCTTGATAGGCATAACTCTCTTGACGCTTTCTCGCTGCTACAATCTCTCGCCAAAGAAAGCAAAAGTGCCATTATTATGGTAACCCATGATTTAAGCCTAGCAGAAAAAGCTGATATTGTCCTTAGAATAAAAGACTGTCAATTGAAACGAGTGAACGTTAACACCGTATGAGCTATCATCTTGGCTTAGCCACTCTCCAGCTCTAAGGTTCGGTTATGCCCGCCTGATAGCAGAATTTACGATGACGCCTTTGTTTTCCTAAAATATAATATAACTCCATAGTATCGCCTAAATTCCATGCCCTCGCTATTTTCTTCTAGCCTTTTTCCCCCACAAGCCTAGCCAATTACGCAGAAAAA